>CAJWNF010000013.1 GCA_913044155.1 uncultured Gammaproteobacteria bacterium | reverse complement strand
TCCTGAACGCTTACTAAGACTTGACATTAAAACCTTTCTTTCTTCTGCAGAAATATTAGACTTGAGTGTTTTGCCCTTGATTCCTGCAGTAGTCAAAATTGTCACAACCTGATCGGGCGTCTTTTTCAGCAGCTTAGAAAGTGTTTCTACAGTATGTGCCATGTTAATTATCCCTATTTCGCATTTTATTAATTATTATTAAAAAAGTCATTCAAACCATCCAGCATTTTCTCTGGCTGTCATAATGATGACTGAAGCGTCTTCACTACTGATACGTTGAATTTCCTGTAATTCAACAATCGAGAGTTCAGCTAAACCTTCGATTGCATTAATACCGGCATCGACCAGTGCCGCTGCAAGTAGCTCGCTAATGCCATCGATACTTAATAAAACTTCTGTCGCTTCTGCATCATTTAAGGCTTTAACAAGTTGTGCGTCCTGCGCCCTTTCTTGCAGCTCGTCCACCATCTCGGAGTCGAACTCTTCAATCTGGGTTAAAACTTCGGCATCTGCTTCAGCAATCTCGTCTAAGCTAGAATAGCCTTCATCAATCAAAACGCCGGCTACTTCGGCATCGACACCAAGATTTTCGGCAAGCTTTTCACCTGTTTGTTGGATTTCTTTTGCCTGAAGATCATCCGCGTCAGAAAGCGACATAACGTTTAACTTCCAGCCTGTAAGTCTGCTTGCTAATTTAATATTTTGACCGCCACGCCCGATTGCCAGAGCTAGCTGATCTTCAGCAACAGCAATATCCATTGAGCCTTTATCTCCATCAACAACAATTGAGCTGACCTCCGCCGGTGCCATTGCGTTAATGACAAATTGAGCAGGGTCTTCATCCCAAAGTATTATGTCAACACGTTCTCCGTTTAGTTCATTTGAAACGGCCTGCACTCGAGAGCCACGCATGCCGATACATGTTCCAATCGGATCTAGTCGTCTATCCTTTGCTTTTACAGCGAGTTTAGCACGCAATCCAGGATCCCTTGCTCCGCCCTTTATTTCAATTACTCCTTCACTAATCTCTGGAACTTCCATCTCGAATAACTCAATCATCATCTCAGTTACAGTCCGGCTAAGGAAAATTTGTGCTCCACGGGGGGTTGACTTAACTTCCTTAATATATGCCCTAAGACGGTCGTTCTTGCGGACCGACTCGTTCGGTATTAAATCGAACTTAGAGATCATACCGTCTATGCCGCCCATGTCAACATAGGCGTTGCCTCTGTCTACTCTTTTTACAGTCACCATTACCACCTCTCCCAATCGCTCAGAAAAGTTGTCAACTATTACTGTTCTTTCTGCCTCTCGGACCTTCTGAATGATGACCTGCTTGGCAATTTGCGCAGCAATCCTGCCAAATTCAACAGACTCCATCTCTTCTTCAAGATACTCACCAACCATAGTGCCGTTTGCATCCTTCTCATAGACATGTAAATCTGGGCTAAATTCTGTACCTTCATCATCAACAAAGTTGGCATCATCCTCGATTATCAGCCAGCGTCTATAGGTATCAAATTCACCGCTATGTCGGTTAACCTCAACGCGCACATCTAGATTGTTTCGTTTTTTTGTGGCAACTGCCAGAGCCTCTTCTAGTGATTCAATGACATCCTCTTGGCTGATATTCTTCTCATTCGAGATTGCCTCAATCATTAAAAATAATTCTTTACCGTCCATCAATTTCTCCTAAAAATGCGCAACTAAATTTGCCTTTTCAATTAAACTTAAATCCATTGTTACTGGGCCCAACTCTGTAACCAGCTCTATTGTATTGTTGGCCTCACTTATACTCCCAATACTGCCCCTAAATTTTCTCCTGCCATCCATCGGTCTGTAAAGTTTGAGGCTAACCTTATTCCCCAGAAAGCGTCGATAATGGGCGATTGTAAAAAGTGGTCGCTCAATGCCTGGCGACGATATCTCCAGATTATACTGCCCACTTATTGGGTCTTCAACATCCATTATAGCGCTCACTTGGCGAGAAACAGATTCGCAATCGTTAACCCCGACCCCGTTATCTGAGTCAATATAGACCCTCAAAACAGAGTGCTTTCCACTTGGCACGTACTCAAGACCCAATAGTTCATAACCCATATCGCGAACGACTGGATTAATTAATGCAAACACTTTGTCAGCTATTTTTGCCATAAATATTCCTAATAAAAACCCCCAAAAGAGGGGGTCTAAATTGGTAGCGGGGATAGGATTTGAACCTATGACCTTCGGGTTATGAGCCCGACGAGCTACCATACTGCTCCACCCCGCACTAAAGAGGAGAAATTATACGCTCAAATGCTTGTAGCTTCAAGGGATATTAACACCCATGAATATTTACACTTAAATCTATTACTTTATAATGTCTTTATGAAAAAAATTGTACTTGCCGTGTTGATGGATGATATCGCCAGCATTAACCAAAAAAAGGACTCCACATTTGCTATGCTGCTTGAGGCGCAGTGTCGTGGATGGGAGGTTTATACTTTTGACGGTATCGACATGTTCTACCAGGAAGGCAAAGTACTCGCCAATGCCCGTAAAACTTTTGTCTCTGACTCTGACAGTGACTGGTATAGGGTGAAAAAACAGCAAACACTGTCACTTGCAGACTTTGATGTAGTATTTATGCGTAAAGATCCTCCATTTGATATGGACTATATTTATGCTACATATCTTCTTGAGCAGGCTGAAAATATCGGTGTTATGGTTATTAACAAGCCTAGCTCACTTCGTGACGCTAATGAAAAGCTATTCGCGCTTAATTTTCCTGACTGTATCCCCAGCACCCTTGTCAGCTGCAACAAAAGCGAGCTAGCTGGTTTTATTAATGAGTATAAAGATGTCGTCGTTAAACCATTAGACGGTATGGGTGGGCTAAACATCCATAAGCTCAAAGCGGGCGATAGCAACATTGACAAGGTCTTGTCAAATCTGACCAACCAAGGAAAGCGCTACATTATGGCACAGGAATTTCTGCCTGCAATCAAGCATGGCGATAAACGGATTCTGCTAATTAATGGCAAACCTGTCGAATATGTACTGGCAAGAATTCCCGCCAAAGGCGACTTCAAAGGAAACTTAGCGGCCGGCGCCACCGGCGTTGGCCAGGCACTGAGCGATAGAGATAGATATCTATGTAAAAAGATTGCGCCAACGCTTATCGATAAAGAGTTGATTTTTGTTGGACTTGATGTGATTGGAGATTATATTACCGAAATAAATGTCACTAGCCCCACAGGCATTCGTCAATTAGACAAACAATTTGGAATCAACATTTCTGCACAACTTTTAGACACTGTAGAAGAAAAACTAGCCTTGCGCTAAACTAAAACCGTATTTAGTCAACATAATCCCTAAAGAGGCAGCCAGGAGCGACAGTCCGATATTTAACAGAATGTTTAGAAAAGCCTGGCCATAGTGACCACCACTCAGCATATCAATGGACTCAAATGAAAGTGTCGACATAGTGGTCAGTGAACCTGTCAAGCCTATCAGCAACATCAGACGATAAGTTTCACTGAGCAACATCTTTTCTAGAATAATGACTACCAGAATTCCAGCTATAAAGGAACCGATGACATTCGAAATTAGAGTGCCGTAGGGTAGCACCTTTCCTAGGTGTTGCATCGACAAGATGCCGATATAGTAACGACAGCTAGCGCCGATCGTGGCGCCGATACCAATACTCGCTATAGAAGTTAGTGTGTTCATAATGCAGACCTAAGTTGTTTTAGCTTTTCTGCAATTTTAATCTCTAGCCCGCGATTAGTGGGCTCATAATAGACTTGCTCGCCCATATCATCTGGGAAATAGGTCTGTCCCGGGCTAAATGCGTCTGGCTCGTCATGCGCATAGCGATAACCTTCTCCATAACTCAGATCCTCCATCAATTTGGTACTTGCATTGCAAAGATGTCTTGGCACTTCCAGGTCTGTACTATCTTTGGCCGCCTTTATTGCTCTATTGAAGGCCTTATAAACTGCATTTGATTTCGGTGCACAGGCGCAAAAAACAGCAGCTTGAGCTATCGCACGATTGCCCTCTTTGTCTCCTAAACGTTCATACACATCCCAAGCATTTAGAGTTATTTGTAATGCTCTTGGGTCAGCGTTACCTATATCTTCAGACGCTATAGCCAACAATCGCCTAGCGATTACTTTAGGGTCACAGCCAGAAACCAGCATTCTCGCCATCCAATATAGAGCCCCATCTGGAGACGACCCTCTTACCGACTTGTGAAAGGCTGATAGCTGCTGATAATAGATATCGCCCCCCTTATCAAAAGCCGCCATCTTTTGTTGCAGGGTCTTTGTTACGTCCTGCTTGTTGAGGATTTTTTTTGAGTTTTGAGTTAGCTGTTCAATGATATTGATTAGACGTCTCGCATCACCGCTACTGGCATCAATGATTCGCGCCAATGACTCCTCGTCTTCAAGTTTGGCAGACTGGTATTCAAGGGCTTTGCCGGCAATCATGCCAAGCTCTTCGTCATTCAGTGGCTTGAGAATGTATACGCTTAGTCTGGAGAGTAATGAGCTGTTAATCTCGAACGAAGGATTCTCAGTGGTTGCGCCGATCAGGGTAACTAAACCAGACTCAATATGTGGCAGGAATGCATCTTGCTGAGATTTGTTGAAACGATGAATTTCATCGACAAAAAGTACTGTGTTTTTATTTTGTTGCTGATAACGTTTTGCATGATCAAGAACCACTCTGAGCTCTTTAACCCCGCCCAATACCGCAGACATTTGTTCAAAGTGAGCCCCTACCTGATTGCACATAATACGCGCCAATGTAGTTTTCCCGGTACCAGACGGACCCCACAATATCATTGAATGGAGTTGCCCGTTTTTTAGCGTTTTTCCGATTGGACGATTAGGTTCCAATAAGTGTCGCTGACCAACAAAGTTGTTCAATACGTTTGGCCTTAAAGTCTCTGCTAATGGCTCATAGTTGGACATTTTTATGGTAAATTTACTTTGATAATCTCAACATTATCTTCCTTAATAGCCATCAATAAAACAGATAATTTCATTTTTTTTGCTAATTCAATTGCTCTCGAACTGCCCATCGCCATCATCGCAGTAGCATAAGCGTCGCTCATCGCGCTTTGGGGATGAATAACGCTTACTGATGTCAGGTCATTGTTTGCCGGGAGTCCGGTTGTTGGGTTAAATATATGAATATACTTAGCCCCCTCCCAGATAAAGAAATTACGATAATTGCCTGAGGTTGCAATCGAAGCGTCGACCAGTTCGAGGCCGATAGGAGCCTTGTTATCGGGACGCTCAACCCCAACAACCCAGTAATCGCCGTTGTTCGTTCCGGAAGCGAAAACCTCTCCGCCAATCTCAACTAAAAAATTTGTCACCCCTGACTCTTTAATGAGTCTTGCGATTTCATCTACAGCGTAACCTTTAGCTATCGCTGAGAGGTTGATATGTATGTCTTTAGTTTTCTTAACCCTTCCTGGCTCAATCATCAAATACTGGATTGATGACTGTGCAAAGGCGTTACTGATTTCCTCCCTTTGGGGTGCCTCTGTCCTGCCACCTTTAGCGCCAAAGCCCCACAAATCTATTAACCTCCCTATACCAGGATCAAAATAGCCCTCGGTCTGGCGGTAAAGCTCTTTCGAGGTTTTCAAGATCTTGTGAAGTTCGCCTGAAACGCTAACCCAACTTCCAACACTAGCACGGTTGAGTTTCGAAAGCTCTGAATCCTCCTGCCATGTTGAAAAGATGTCATTTATCTCTACAAGTCTGTTGTCGATTAATTCCTGGCTGACACGCTTATCACCTAAAACATTAACACTATAACGCGTCCCCATACTTTCACCATTGATAACGTCAGGGTTTTCTTTTTCGAGACAACCACCGAGTAAAAAAAGTATTAAAATGAGACCGTATTTACGCATTATAATTTGTCCATGTTTTTTCGCTTTATTTGTCTTTTTCTGCTCTCGACGAGTATTTTTGCTAATTCACACAGTTTTGAGGATTTTTTAAGCAATGTTCGTCAAATTGCCATCGAACAAGGCGTCTCCAAATCGACTATCGACAAGGCTTTTTTTGAACTCTCGCCAAACCTTGACATACTTGAAGCTGACGGAAAACAAGCTGAGTTTAGTCAAAATTTCTGGCACTATATCAACAAAAGGGTTAACCAGACTCGCCTAAATAATGGCTATGATACATTAAAACAAAACACCTCATTACTCAACAAAGTTTCACAAAAGTACGGCGTACCAAATTATATTTTGGTTTCGTTTTTAGGCCTTGAAAGTAATTATGGCAACTACACCGGCAAGCTAAGCCTAATTCAATCATTGGCAACTCTGGCTTTCGATCCGCGCCGTTCAGATTTTTTTACCAGAGAGCTCGTTACTCTTCTTAAGCTAATAGACAAAGGCAAAATTCCAATCGATGCAAAAGGCTCTTGGGCTGGCGCGATGGGCGCTGTTCAGTTTATGCCTTCAAATGTTCAGGCTTATGGGGTTGATGCTGACAAGGATGGTATTGTTGATTTGTGGAATAGCCAAGAAGATATCTACTCTAGTGCGGCCAACTTTCTTAAACATTTGGGCTGGAAGAAGGGACAGAAGTGGGGTCGAGAGGTTACTATTCCAAAAAACTTTGACTATCGATTAACAGGGCTACAAAACAAGAAAAAAGTAACGGACTGGGGTTTATTAGGGATTCGAAAAGCTAACGGCTCTGCGCTCCCTAACTCTAGCATGGAGGGATCCTTAATTGTGCCGATGGGTCATCGAGGTCCAGCCTTTTTAGTGTATCAGAACTTTAGTGTCATATTGGGATGGAACCGATCTCAACTCTATGCACTCTCTGTAGGTTATCTTGGTGACCGTATTAAAGGGCAAAGCAGGTTAAGAGCGAAACCTCTAGACGAACCATTGCTCAGCAAGGAGGACATTCTGAGCATCCAAGAGACGCTCAATATTCTGGACTATGATGCCGGTGTAGCGGACGGAGTTTTAGGCCCAAAAACGCGCGCAGCTGCAAGACAATTTCAAAGCGATATAGGAATGGTTGCGGATGGCTATGTAGGCTATGAACTCCTCCAGAAATTTCAGTGAGTGTTAAAACATACCTCGGTTTCGATGTTGGCACTAAACGAACCGGTGTTGCAATAGCGAATAGTTTGACCAATAAAGCGAGCGGTATCGAGACCGTCAGGAACCACAAAGATGGCTCGACAAATTGGCAGCAAATTGACCAAATCATCAACAAACATCCACCATATATTATTGTTGTAGGTGTTCCTTATGATGAAAACAACAAAGAACAAGAGATGATCTATATTGCTCGCTCCTTCGGCCGCAAAATAAAAGACAGATTCGACATCGAGGTCGTTTTTGTTGACGAGTATTTATCCTCTTCTGAAGCAAAAAACCAATTAAAATGGCACTACGCTCACAAGAATGCCGATAGAAGTGAGGTCGATATGCGCTCTGCACAACTAATTTTGCAAACATGGCTAAATGAAACCAGACCTGATTAGTAACGACTCCCAACTCGACTCCTCTGGAAAACTGATTCATCTTTTGGGCTTAAAAGGTCTACCTAAAAAGCAAATTGAAAACATTCTCGATGTTGCAAGCGGGCTTTTAGACAATCAAGGCAACCTAAAAAAATCCAAAACCCTGGATGATATGTCTGTGGCCAATCTGTTTTTTGAGCCATCAACAAGGACACGTAATACTTTTGAAATTGCAGCCAAACGTTCAAGCGCGAATACCATTAATGTTGACCTAGCAAACTCGGCTACCAAAAAAAATGAAACCCTAACGGATACGATGCAGACCTTAAAAGCAATGCAGATTGATATGTTTGTTATCCGTCATAAGAAAAATGGACTGCCACATTATGTCGCCAAAAATATTGAAGGCGTAGCTATTATAAATGCCGGTGACGGTATCAATGCCCATCCCACTCAGGCACTACTTGATATGCTTACAATACGTCAGCATAAAGGCTCCTTTGAGAATCTTTCGGTTGCAATTGTTGGCGACATCCGCCACTCTCGGGTAGCACGTTCTGGTATCAATGCACTTAAGACCTTAGGGACAAAAGATATTCGTCTCATTGCTCCGGCTTATCTACATTACAAGGAAACCACCTCGCCAGAATTGGAGCGCTTCGATAATCTCAACAAGGGTATAAAAGATGTCGACGTTATTATGTCGTTGAGGCTACAAAAAGAGCGCATGGTTGCAGCAGATATACCCAACGAGAAGAATTATTTTGATAATTACGGCATTACTGATAAGACATTAGAATTAGCCAAGCCAGATGCAATCGTGATGCATCCTGGGCCAGTCAATCGTGGCATTGAGATAGATTCAAGTGTCGCAGATGGCCCCCAGTCGGTCATCCTTAAACAGGTCACCAATGGCATAGCAATCAGAATGGCGACCATGCAAATATTAGCACAATCCCTATAGAATCTATGAGCCAAACTATTAACTTTGATCTGGCAAAGGAAGCGCTTGAGCACCTAAATACAGACGATTCGATTTCCTCAGCGCACGGCATACTGTGTGGCTTTTCCTGTGTCAAACAAGACATCTCTATGGATGATTGGCTAAACGAGGTCTTGGTAAGTATAGATCTCAATAATATAAAGGAAAAGGAATCACACCAAGTTATGGCTGAAATATTTAACAGCACCACTGAGCAGCTTGGTGACCCTACACTCAATTTTTGGCCGCTATTGGCGGATGATTCTTGCTCGTTAAGTGACCAGGCAAGCTCTCTAGTAGAGTGGTGTCAAGGTTTTCTGGTTGGACTTGGGTTGAGTGAAGTGCAAGGCTCAGAAGATGAAGTGATGGAAATGATAAAGGATATCAGTGAAATTGCCCAACTTGAAGTTGACCTGATGGATGACGAAGACAACGCCCAAGACCTTAACGAAATCATTGAGTTTGTTCGTATTGGAGTATTGTTCATCCAGGAAACCTTGCAGCCCTCGAAACATGATTTCATTAGTCCTGAACAGCCCCACTAAGTAACAATAATTTATCCGCGATTTAATAAAAAATAGTCCAAATATATCCGTTTTTTATTGTTTATAATACGGTAACTCTTCGCAACAAAAATCGCGTGGAGATTTGTCTTGAAATTTTTTTTAATTAAAGGAGGAAGAAGATGACATTAACACATTTATTTAAAGCACAAGCTCTATTTGCTTGGTTATGGGCAGTAATGTTTTGGTTTGCACCAGAAATGGCTGCTTCAGGACCAGGCTGGGCAGTAACCCCAGAGTCAGTTGCTTTTGGTCAGGTGGTATCAGTACCTATGGCTGCTCTTGGTGTGATTTCATGGATGGCACCAACTTGGGCTGCTGATAATCTAAAGAAATTCGGTATGTTAATGGGTGTTTATGCTAATGCTGGTTTTGTTATTGTGCAGTTATTTCATGTATCAACTGGTGTTGCTAAATTTGATCCACTCGGGATGATCCCAACAGTAATTTTTATTGCTTTATTCCTCTGGAAATGTCGCGCTGCCGACTAGTAAGATAGTTATAAAAAAGCCGAGTTAAACGGATATTTAACTCGGCCTTAAATAAGATGGTGGCCACACCTAGAATTGAACTAGGGACACAGGGATTTTCAGTCCCTTGCTCTACCAACTGAGCTATATGGCCAAAGCGCGTAATTATACACAAGGCAAATCATATCGCACTTTAATTTGTCACTTGGAGGCAGTCAATGCCTATAGGTTATCTAGGAATTTTTCAGCGTCTAAGGCTGCCATACAGCCAGACCCGGCAGAGGTTACAGCTTGGCGATAAACGTGGTCGGCAACATCACCAGCCGCAAACACGCCCTCTACACTTGTCTGGGTTGCGTTGCCTGATGAACCGCTATTAACCTGAATGTATCCTTGGTTGATGACCATGTGGCCTTCGAATATCGCTGTATTTGGTTTATGGCCAATAGCGATAAAGACACCATGCACGTCTAGCTCTTTGGTGCTGCCATCGTTACCCTTTAGGCGTAACCCGGTTACACCCATATCGTCACCTAACACCTCGTCTAGATTGTGGTCCCATTCGA
>CAJWNF010000012.1 GCA_913044155.1 uncultured Gammaproteobacteria bacterium | reverse complement strand
GGTATGACATGAAAAACAAACACCCCAATGAAATCCACATTACCCACCAGGTAACTTTATAAGCCCCATGTTTATCAGAAAACCAACCGCCCAGCGCACGAATAACGCCCGAAGGCAATACAAATATTGAAGCCATAAGGGCTGCGGTTTTTAACTCAAAGCCATACTCGTTAATATAATATTTTGTCATCCATAGAGATAGCGCAACAAATCCGCCAAAGACCAACGAGTAATACTGCATATATTTCCATATCTTGGGGTCCCTTAATAAACTTAGTTGGTCTTTGAAAGTTACTTTTGAGGACACTCTATGGTGTGGATCTTCATAGGTAAACATCCAGTAGAGGAACACAACAACAATCATGCTAACGGCATAAACTCTGGGCACCATCTCCCAACCATAGGCAATAACCAAGGAGGGCGCTATGAATTTAGTAAGTGCGGCGCCAGCGTTGCCGGCACCAAAAACACCCATCGCAAATCCTTGTCTGTCATCGTCAAACCATTTAGATGTATAGGCAATGCCAACAGAAAAGGCTGCTCCTGCAACACCAACAAAAAGTCCAAGTAATAAAAATTGCCAATATTTTGTTGCATCACCAATAAACCACAAAGGGAGAATAATCGAGAGCATCAAGCAGAAAAAAACTATGCGACCCCCCAACTTGTCGCATAACATTCCTACTGGCAGTCTTAATAATGAGCCGGTCAAAATTGGTGTTGCTACTAATAATCCAAATTGGGTTTCAGACAAATCTAGAAGATCTTTTATGGGGATGCCAATAATTGAAAACATAACCCATATTGCAAAACATGACGTGAATGCAAATGTATTGGCGGTCAATACCGAGTTGGCTTGCGCTTTTTTCGTTGTAAACATGTTTTAGCCAGTAATAAACTATATTTATTGGCTATTATGTTTATTAAGGAGATTTTTATCTTTGATTTATATCAAGGATTATAAATTAACCATTCTAAGGAGTTAGAACAGTGGGCAATCTTTAGAGCCAAAAAGATCACAGTTAGAACCTATAACTTTATCACAGTAAGAACAAAGCTCATTTCCAGTTTGCATTTTGATGGTTTTGTTCTCAATCGAAATACCTTCATTTTTTAGTTTTCTCAATGCTCTTGAAAGTGACTCTGGTGTCATCCCTAGATAGGAGGCAAGCAGTGATTTGGATATTGGCAACTTACCTAAATTATTGGTATTAACGGAAGCCAAAAACCAGCCCAATCTTTCCTTGGTATTTTTTAAACGCCACACCTCTGCCGTCATCATAAGAGACTGAATGCTTTCAGCCAGCATATTGATGATATTTTTTGCAAACAAGGGACTGCTTTTAATCAGTTCATTGACTTTATCTTCAGAAAGGTAGAACAGAGTGGTATGTTTTACAAATTCAGCGGAAACGTCGTAATAGTGCGAAAAATGCATTGGTGAGATAACCTCTCCTTTGCTTACCACTCTTAAAATCATTTCATCACCACGTTCATTGACTTTTGTCAGTTTAAACTGGCCGTCATAGGTTATATAGAGTCTAGGCCGGTTATCAAGATCAATCGAGAATATCTCTCCTTTTCGGTAATTTTTCACTTTCATTAAAGAAAAGATTGATTCAATTTCTTGGTCTTGGAGGTTATCAAATAGCGCCAACCCAGACAAGAAATCAAGGGGTTGATGGACATTATTGGATTTAGAATTCATATTGAACTATTGTCTAATAAATTAGAGGTTCGCCTTTTAATTACATAAGCCTAGCGCTATCAATTATTTAATGGCTAATAATTAAATTTAATTTAAACTTTATCTGACGATTCTTCCTCAACATAATTATATATATTAAAAGCCTATCTCGATTTTATATTTTGTAATTATTGACCTATATCAAGAAAAACATTTTATTTGTTTGTGATAATTTTTCGTCACATGCTTTTTTGAAAATTAAATATATAGTATTTTATAAATTGGACATACCAGTTTACCATTGACGGGCTATTGGCGCCAGTAAGCGGATATAATTTATTAATTAATCGTTATAATATAAGTATAATTAATATTTATTAAAATTGGACTTACCAATTTACAATTACTGTTGTTATAGTTTCCCAGTAAGTTGACGAAATTAATTGTTACAGGATAAATAGGATGACTGAGGCATTGGCAATACCAGAATACAACGAATCAATCGTAAAAAAATTTACAATTGCATCGGTTTTTTGGGCAATAGTAGGTTTTCTGGTTGGGCTATATATTGCTCTTCAGATGGCATTTCCATGGTTAAATTTTGAACCATATTTTACCTTCGGCAGACTAAGACCACTTCACACATCGGCGGTAATCTTTGCTTTTGGAGGCAATGTCTTGTTTGCGACAAGTTATTTTGTCGTTCAAAGAACATGTCGGGCAAGGTTATGGGGAGATAGTCTTGCCAACTTTACATTTTGGGGGTATCAAGCATTTATTGTAATGGCCGCTCTTGGTTACGTGTTTGGCGTAACACAGGGTAAAGAGTACGCAGAGCCAGAGTGGTATGCCGATTTATGGTTGGCCATTGTTTGGGTTGTTTATCTTGTTGTTTTTTTGATGACACTGTCAAGGAGAAAAGAGCCTCATATCTATGTTGCAAATTGGTTCTTTTTGGCTTTTATTGCGACCGTGGCAATTCTTCATATAGTGAATGGTATTTCGGTTCCGGTATCGTTAACAAGTCTAAAAAGCTACCCGCTATGGGGAGGTGTACAGAATGCTTTGATTCAGTGGTGGTATGGCCATAATGCGGTAGGATTTTTTCTCACTGCAGGATTTTTAGGGATTATGTATTATTTTGTGCCAAAGCGTGCTAACCGACCAGTTTATTCATATCGACTCTCGATCATACATTTCTGGTCATTAATATTTATTTATATCTGGGCAGGGCCACACCATCTTCACTATACAGCGCTCCCTGATTGGGCCCAAACTCTGGGGATGACTTTTTCGATTATATTGTGGATGCCAAGTTGGGGTGGAATGATTAACGGCCTAATGACACTCTCAGGTGCATGGCATAAACTGCGCGAAGATCCAGTTCTAAAGTTCTTGATTATCTCTCTAGCCTTTTATGGCATGAGTACTTTTGAGGGCCCTATAATGGCAATCAAAGAGGTAAATGCTCTGAGTCATTACACTGAGTGGACGATTGGCCATGTTCACTCTGGAGCCTTAGGTTGGGTTGCCTTTATAAGTTTTGGCGCTATTTATCATCTAGTTCCTGTGCTCTGGAAAAAGAAAGAATTATATTCATTAAAACTAGTAAATATGCATTTGTGGATTGCCACAATTGGAATCGTTTTTTATATTTCAGCAATGTGGATTGCTGGAGTTATGCAAGGGTTGATGTGGCGGAGTTATGACAGTCTAGGTTTTTTGGAGTATTCATTCGTAGAAACCGTAATGGCTATGCACCCGTTCTATATTATCCGCGCGCTTGGAGGTGCTTTATTCCTAGGTGGCGCTCTGATTATGGTCTACAACATCTGGAAGACTATTATGGTTGATGAAGAAAGCACACAAGTTGAATAAGTAATGGAGCAAATGACGTGTTAAATCATAAAAAGCTTGAAAAAAACTCAATCTTGTTGTTGATTTTTACTGTTATTGCTATTTCTATAGGTGGGCTGGTTGAGATTGTGCCGCTTTTCCGATTGGAAACAACAATTGAGCCAGTAAAGGGGATTAGACCGTATACGCCGTTGGAGTTAGCAGGGCAGGATATTTACATTCGAGAAGGTTGTTACGGTTGCCATAGCCAGCAAATTAGGCCACTAAGAGACGAGGTAGAGCGTTATGGGCACTACTCATTGGCGGCAGAAAGTATGTATGACCATCCCTTTCAATGGGGTTCAAAGAGAACAGGCCCAGACCTAGCTCGTGTTGGTGGCAAATATTCGGACAGCTGGCATGTTGGTCACATGATTGACCCACAAGAGTATGTCCCCGAGTCGATTATGCCGCGCTATAGCACTATGGCAAAAAGAGATGCTAAGCTTGATGATATCGCGGCGCATTTGGAGGCCCTTAAAGTTGTAGGTGTTCCGTATACAGATGCAATGATTGAAAATGCCTATAGCGATGCTATGGCCCAAGCCCATGAAGGAAATAGCGACAGCGAAGCCGGCTTAATGGAGCGTTATGGCAAAAACACAAATATTCGAGACTTTGATGGCAAAGAAGGCGTTGTATCTGAATTAGACGCAATTATTGCTTATCTTCAAGTTCTTGGAACTATGGCCGAACTCAAGGATTATGATCCAGATGTTTTAACAAAAGATGCGAGCTCAGAATGATTGATTTAACACATGCAAATGCTGGACTAATTGGGCTGTTATTCTTTGTTAGTGTTTTCGTTGGGGTTGTGTTTTGGGCTTTTCGTCCGAGCCAAAAGAAAACCATAGAGTCATATAAATATATACCTATTGTGGAGGATTCTGATGGTCCCAAACGATAACAATAAAAACATTGATGAACACACCGGTATAGAAACAACAGGCCATGAATGGGACGGCATTAAAGAATTAAACAACCCTTCGCCGCGTTGGTGGGTGTGGTTATTTATAGCTACAATTGTTTGGGCTATCGGTTATTGGTATGTCTATCCTGCATGGCCAACACTTTCAGGTGATGGTTTTCGTGGAGGCACCAAAGGTAGCATCGAGTGGAATCAGTACAAGCAGCTAGAAGAGAGCCAAAATGAAATATTTTCTCGTCGTGCAGAAAACCTAGCGCAATTTCAAAAAACCTCAATCGAGGATATTTTGAATAATCAAAAGCTCTACGCGTTTGCAGTAGTAGGAGGCAAATCAGCTTTCAAGGAAAATTGTGCGGGATGCCATGGAAGTGGTGCCGGCGGCGCTAAAGGGTACCCTAATTTGAACGATGACGATTGGTTGTGGGGAGGCTCGATAGACAACATTTATCTAACGATAAAGCATGGTATTCGTGCCGACAACCCAAACACTCGAAGCTCTACAATGCCCGCATTTAAAGGTATACTTGATGAAGAGGCAATGAAAAAAATTGCTGCATATATACTGAGCTTATCGAAGGGATATCGCTATACAGCGGAAGGAAAAACAAGCTACGAACAGATGTGTTTGTATTGTCATGGTAAGGATGGAATTGGCAACACAAGTCTAGGAGCTGCCAACATTTCCGACAGCATTTGGTTGCATGTTGAGGACAGCAATCCAGGGATAGTTAGCCAAATTGAAAACCCACAGCATGGCGTTATGCCATCTTGGGAAGGTCGTTTGGATGACGCAACAATAAGGCAGCTCGCTGTTTACGTGCACTCTCTGGGTGGCGGTGAGTAAGTTTGCCTAGCGATAATAAAATCAAGCTTTTTGAGAAGCAGCAAAAAATTTATCCAAAACGAGTCTGGGGTAAATACCGCAAAATAAAATGGTTGATAATGTTCATCACTTTGGGGATTTATTATTTTGCTCCCTGGATTAGGTGGGATCGTGGATTAAATGCACCAGACCAAGCAATACTGCTAGACATCCCTAACAGTAGGGGCTACTTTTTCTTTATCGAAATATGGCCTCAAGAGGTTTACTATATTACAGGCCTTTTGATTATTGCTGCGGTAGGTCTTTTTTTAGTTACTAGTCTTTTTGGCCGAGCCTGGTGTGGCTATATATGTCCGCAGACGGTCTGGACCGATTTGTTCGTTTGGGTTGAGAGAATCTTTCAGGGCGACCGTCAAAAAAGAATGCAGCTCGACCAGTCGAGTTTTAGCTTTAATAAATTTTGGCGTAAGTTGGCTACCCATCTAACCTGGATTTTTATCGGACTAATTACCGGGGGCGCATGGGTTTTTTATTATAATGACGCGCCTACTCTGATGTCTCAGATACTCAACTTCGATGTTCCATGGTCAGTCACTGGCTGGATTGTGGCGCTCACCGGCAGTACCTATTTGTTGGCTGGTTTTGGCCGCGAACAGGTCTGTAATTATATGTGTCCTTATGCCCGTTTTCAGTCAGCAATGTTCGATGAGGAATCGTTGATTATATGTTATGACGAGTTTCGTGGCGAACCAAGAAGCGCCTACAAAAAAGGGGCAAGTTGGGAAGGCAGAGGACATTGTGTAGATTGTAAAATTTGTGTCCATGTATGCCCAGCCGGGATTGATATTAGAAACGGCCTGCAGATGGAATGTATCGCTTGCGGGATGTGCATCGACGCATGTAATAATGTAATGGACAAGCTAAGTTTGCCTCATGGATTGGTCCGCTATGATACCGAGCTAAAGCACAAATTACGTGAAAAACATATAGAAGAAAGTGTCCATATATTACGAAAAAGAACAACTTACTACATATCTATTCTTCTTATAGCTACCACCATTATGTTGTACGGGCTGGCCTCTCGTTCCCCTATAGAACTCCACGTATTGCACGACCGCAACCCAATGTTTGTGCAGCTTACTGCCCACAAAATTCGTAACGGCTACGATATTAAAATTCTCAACAAGACTCATGAAGATAAGAGTTATGCGCTTAGTGTTTCCGGGCTAGATAAAGTAGAAATACGGGTTGCGGGCGCTGGAATTATGAGAATCGACAATTTGAAAGTATTTGCTGATAGTGTCGGCCATTTTCGTGTATTTTTGACATCTTATAGACAAAAAAAGTTGCGCCAAAATTTCACTTTTTATGTTGAGGATGTCAAAACCAAAATCAAAAAGCAGAAGGATAGTATATTTGTGAGCGGGACAGAATAATGTATAGTGATATGGCAAAAAGAGATAGAATAATTCCGCTATATTTTGTCGCCTTTTTTGTGTTTATAGCAATAATGGACGGCATCTTTGTTTACCTTGCTACAACAACTCATAGCGGTGTTGTTACCGAAAACGCTTACCAAAAAGGGCTAAATTATAATCAGTATATAACTGCATACGATCAACAAGAGATGCTCGGCTGGAATGGAGATATAGGTTTTACTCAGCCTGCACTTTTCTTTCAACTAAACGACAAGCAAGGGCAGCCAATTGTGGGAGCGAAAGTTGTTGCCCATATTTCTCGCGCTACTAAATCAGGGTTGGATTTTGAAGTATTGCTTTATCATAATGCTGAAGGGAGTTATGAGAATAATGCGGTGAATTTTCCCTTAAAAGGGCAGTGGGATATAAGAGTGGTAGCAGAATGGAATCAACAGAAATACCAACAAAGCAAGCGCATCATAGTGAATTAGCAAGGTGTTTGTACTGCAATACACCTGTATCGACCGAACAAAAATTCTGTTGTTCGGGCTGTGAGGAGGCCTATGGAAATATTGAGGAGGCTAAAAGCGCGGCACCGGAACAGAAACCCCTTTTCTCTGTATTTGCCGTGCAAGACTCTGCTGGGCACTATAGCCTAACACTGTCGATAAAAAATATTCATTGCGCTGCTTGTGTACAAAGGGTCGAAAGAGGGCTCTACGAGCATGAAGGGGTATTATCCGCAAGAGTCAATATGTCAACAGATAGACTGACATATTCATGGAAAGGCGCCAAGGAATATGGAGATATTTTGGCCAATGCCGTCATAAATCTTGGCTACGATTTGGTCCCTTTTGGCGGCTCTAAAAAGGATCATTCAAACGACCAAGAAAAATACCTTTTACGCTGCCTTGCCGTTGCAGGATTTGCAATGGGAAATTTGATGATGATCTCTATAGGGCTTTGGTCTGAAGAGTCAAAATTAATGGGCAACGCGACGCAAGACTTTTTACATTGGGTGTCTATCGTTATTGCGCTGCCAGCTATCATGTATGCAGGTAGACCGTTCTTTTATTCAGCTATATCAATTTTGAAAAAAAGGCATACCAATATGGATGTGCCTATCTCTCTGGCAATAATTCTGGCAAGCGCGATGAGCGTTTTTGAGACACTAAATCATGGCGAGCATATCTATTTTGATTCCGCAGTTATGCTGCTCTTCTTTTTGTTGATTGGGCGCTATCTTGATGTGCGAGCAAAAGGCAAGGCAAAGGAGTCTGCACAAGAATTACTCTCAAAGCTGCAGGGAACCGCTACAGTCCTCAAGGATGGCAAACAGAAGGTTGTGCCAATACGTGAGCTAAAAGAAGGCATGACAATACTAGTATCTGCTGGTGAAAATGTTCCTGTAGACGGTAAAGTGTCCTGGGGCATTTCTGAACTCGATATTAGTTTGATTACAGGAGAGACGATACCCAAGAGCGTCAAAGAGGACGACAGGGTATTTGCCGGGACGGTTAATATTTCAGCGCCAATTCGTATAATTGCATCGAAGTCCAGTGATACCAGTCTCCTTGGAGATATAGTAAAGTTGATGGAGCAATCAGAAAAGTCACAGGCATACTTTGTCAGGATTGCTGATAAAGCTGCACAGCTTTATACACCAATCGTTCATTTTATGGGGTTAATGACTTTTTTGGGCTGGTGGCTGTTAGGATTGGCATGGCAGTTAGCGCTACTGAATGCTATTACTGTATTAATAATTACTTGCCCTTGTGCGCTTGGTCTGGCAGTCCCGGTCACACAAGTGCTTGCACGAGGCAAACTTTTTAAGAACGGTATCCTGTTAAAGTCTGGAGATGCACTAGAGAGGCTTGCCGGAATTGACTTTGTAGTTTTAGACAAGACCGGTACATTGACTACAGGACTTCCTACACTGCTAGATGGTCAATACAATGATAGACAACTTCAGATTGCAGCTTCACTTGCTGTAAACAGTAAACACCCATTGTCCAAGGCCATCTCTAATGCTTACTCAAAAGAATTAGTTAGTATAGAGAAAGTGAAAGAATTCCCCGGGATGGGAGTCCAGGCATTATTAGATGACAAAGAGGTGAAGCTTGGGAGTCGTCAATGGTGTGGCGAAGACTCGATTAATGATCTAGAGTCGCTTGAATTGTGGCTCAATATAGATGGTGAAAAAGTGTGTTTTAATTTCATTGACTCTCTTAGGTCAGATGCAAAAGAGGTGGTTGGAAAGATGCAAGATGCTGGCTTGGTGACAGCGCTCCTTTCTGGCGACACAAAGCAAGTAGTAAATAAGGTAGCAAAAAGCATTGGAATTTCAACCTATTTTGCTTCTCTCTCGCCTGTCGATAAATGTAAATATATAGATTCAATGAGAGAAAAAGGAAGAAAGATATTGATGGTTGGAGATGGGCTAAATGACGCCCCTTCTTTGTCATCAGCTAGTGTCTCAATGTCTCCATCATCAGCAATAGATATAACACAAAACACTGCCGATATAGTCTTTCAAGGAGAGAAGCTGGCGCCTGTATATCAGTCATGGAAGGTCGCTCTGAAGGCAAATAAACTTATTAAGCAAAACTTTACGATTGCAGTTTTGTACAATATTTGTGCTATACCTTTAGCGGTGATGGGTTATGTGACTCCTCTAATAGCAGCCATCGCTATGTCAAGTTCTTCATTAGTTGTTATAGGGAACAGCTTTCGATTAAACCGTATTAGGGGTTTATAATGGATGTGTTAGTTTACCTCATTCCCATCGCATTGACGCTCGGCTTGATTGGTTTGATTGCATTTTTCTGGGCTCTCAACAATAACCAATATGAAGATCTGGATGGCGCCGCTAACAGAATTCTTTTCGATGAAGAAAGCGACGATAAATAATTACAAAAAACCAACAAAAAAGCACCCTCTACCTACCTCATTTTGATTGATGTTATATGGATATCCGAGGTAGATATAAATTTTGTAAAACTTGATTTATATCAAGACACATATTATTTAATCTTGCAATAATAACTCCTAGTGACGCCTTGGGCTTGAATCTAATGCCGTGTTTTGCTGTCTTGCTGGGAGAGAGGGCAAAATGAATATTAGCCCCTGGCGTCATTAAGAGTTCGGCGCTGATTCATCCTATTGGATTCTTCCTCCTTTGGTAGTCCTTTATATCAGCGCCAGACTCCCTTAACCATCAGCAATAAAAGGAAGCCATGGACATACTATTCAATACAACATTTATGACCGCATTTTGTATCGCTATATTTTTATCCGGTGCATTTGTTGTAGGTTTATTATTTAGAAAACTCAGTTAATATGAAT
>CAJWNF010000011.1 GCA_913044155.1 uncultured Gammaproteobacteria bacterium | reverse complement strand
TACAGTATGCACATGCACGCATTTGTTCAGTTTTTAGGCAAGCTGAAGAAAAAGGTCTTCAATTTGATGTCAAAAAAGCTAATATTACTTTGCTTGTCGAAGATAGTGAAAAAGCACTTATTAAGGAACTTAATCGCTATAAAGGTGTACTTGAATCTTCGGCTCTTCAGTATGAGCCCCATCAATTGGCATACTACTTACGCGAATTAGCGAACAACTTCCATAGTTATTATAATGCCTGTCCTTTTTTGCTGGATGATGTGGCATTATCACAAGCAAGACTGGCGCTTATTTTTGCCACAAAACAAGTGCTTGTTAATGGTCTGATTATATTAGGGGTAAGTGCGCCTGATTCAATGTGAATGACCAAACTCAAAGAGATCAGGCCCTAGATATAAGCGATTCCTATATCGTCCAAGCTCCGGCAGGTTCAGGCAAAACTGAACTTCTTACTCAGCGATACCTTAAATTATTGAGTATTTCAGAAGAACCTGAAAATATCTTGGCAATGACCTTTACCAACAAGGCGGCCGATGAGCTCAAATATAGGGTTATTAGGTCACTGGAAAAGTCAACAACGTCCGCACCAAAGGCTACTCACGAAAAACTCACCTGGGAACTTGCAAATCAAGCATTGAAGCGTTCAAAGCAAAGAGGTTGGGATATATTTAGTAATCCTTCACGAATTAAAATTGGCACTATTGATTCTTTATCAGGTCTAATTGTTTCAAGATATCCCACAATCGAAAATCTAATGCCACCCAGGGTAATGGCGGAACCTTATGAGTACGAATATCTGTATCAAAAAGCAGCAGAAAAAACACTATTATTGATAGAAGAAGATGATTATCAGGAGGTTATCTCTGCCGTCCTATTTCATTTAGATAGCCATGTCGATAAATTCTATCGCCTAGTGACTCGAATGTTAGCCAAGCGCGAACAGTGGTTACCTAAGCTTTATCTCAAAGGAGTCCTTGATATTGATATTTTGGAGAAAGCAGCCCAACAAATAATTACTGAGCATTTGCAAAGTCTAAAAAAAATTGCAACAAATTATTTTGATCAAAACTTCTTCAGCCTAATTTCAACAAATACACGTCCAGAAGTTAGGCAAATAAAGAAGCTTCCTAGCACAGAAATAGGCTTCCTAGAAGATTGGAAAATACTGAGTGATCTATGTTTGACAAAAAGCGGTCAATGGCGCAAGAAAATTGATAAGAATTTAGGCTTTCCAGCAGAACTAAAAGAGCAAAAAAAAGAGCTGTTAATGATTCTGGCTGAATTGCGGAAAGATGATTGTCTGAAGAATCAATTAATGGAATTAAATTTATTGCCTGATGTATACCTTGAAAAAGCCTCAAATAAGGCCCTCAGAGACATAAGCGAGGTTCTTAAATTATCTGTGGCGCAATTGAAGCTGCTTTTTAACGAATTAAGTGTACAAGATTTTTCGGAGGTTGGTCTTCAAGCTATAGGCGCTCTTGATAGTCGTGAAAAGGTTAGCGATATTGCATTATTCTTAGATTACCAAATTAACCACCTCTTAATTGATGAATTCCAAGATACCTCTTACGCTCAGCTAATTCTAATTGAGAAGTTGCTAGAAAATTGGCAGCACGGTAGTGGCAAAACAATTTTCTTAGTTGGCGATCCAATGCAATCTATTTACCGTTTCCGTGAATCCCAAGTGGGTATATTCCTAGAGGTTAAAAAAAATGGCATTTCAAATGTTAAGATTAATTCATTACTACTTAACAAAAATTTCAGATCAAACAAAAGCGTTGTCGATGCTAATAACAAGTTTTTCTCAAGAATTTTCCCTTTAGAAGATAGTTTGATTCATGGTGCAATTCATTATTCAAAATCAAGTACTGCTTCTAGCAAAGTGATTGGAGATGCAATTAATTTTTTTCCGTATGCCTATAAACAAAATCATCAAGAAGCCCAGCAGGTAGTCAGTATCATTCAGCAAAATCTTGCGTTAAACGCTAATCAAGAAATTGCAGTACTAGTTAAATCAAGAAGTCATTTGAAAGAAATCATAGAATATCTTCAGCTTCATAATATTGACTATGAAGCTATCAAAACATTGCCATTAAGGTCTCACTTGTTTACAAGAGATTTAATAAGCCTGACTCGCGCTATTCTCAGTCTAGCTGACAAATTAGCTTGGCTTTCAATTCTCCGCGCACCATGGTGTGGCTTGAGCTTAAAAGATTTAGTTATATTTAGTTCATCAGATGAAATGACAATTTTTCATCAGTTGGAAGATAAAGCTTTGTTGATGAAGTTAGATAAAGACAGCAAAGCTAGAGCAGCGCATCTCCATCAAGCCCTTTCTGCGGCGATAGTCAATATTGGTCGTTTTTCTTTTGTTGAACGATTTAGTTTTGCCCTCAATCAGCTATATCCTCATCAAGAATTAGATACGCAGCAGCGAGACATAAAGTCGAATTATCTATCTCTATTAAATGATTGCGAGATCAAGCAAAAATTAAATATAGAAACTATTGAGTCTATGCTTAAAGATTTATATGCACCTTCCCAGCCATCTAATGTAAAGCTTATGACAATTCATCAAGCCAAAGGACTTGAGTTTGATGTCGTCATTTTGCCAGGTCTTGGAAGAGCTCAGAGAAATGAGCAGGCGCCACTTATACATATGAAAGAGTTTTCAAATAACGGTCTCTTGCTTGCCCCAATTAAGTCAGCATATGAGATTAAGGATTCACAAACATATCAATATTTGAAGCATATTGAAAAACAACAAAACCATTATGAGTTAATGCGTCTTCTTTATGTTGCAATGACAAGGGCAAAACAAAAGCTACACTTGTTAGGTTGCTTAACTGAGAAAGGAGTTGCGCCTAAAAATACATTCTTTGAACTGTTAAGTCCTTTTTTTCAAAAATCAATAAAACAACTAGATGGCTCGTTAGTAAAAATAAACCAACAAGGGCGCTCACCTTTATTGAGGCGTTATAAAGAACTCACGCCACTTCAACAGAGAAGTCAAATTAGTATAAATGAGACTCAAGGTTTATCGATGGATATTAACCCGATATATCAAAGTGCTCTTGGATCTTTAGTCCACTACTATTTTGAGAAAGGGTCCTTTTCGCCAACAAAAGAACATGCAGAATTGAGATTGCTCGAAAGCGGCGTTCCTAGCAGGCTTGTTCATTCATTTGCAAATGAAGCCTGTCAATTACTTCAAAATACAAAGAAGGACAAATTATTTGACTGGCTGTTCAAAGATAGAGAGTCTACTCAGGTCGAGGCAGAATATAGCAATAAATCATCTACAGTTATCATCGATAGGATGTTTATTGATGATGACATCCTATGGATTATTGATTTCAAAACTGCAAGGCCAATGGAAGATGAGGCTATTGGTGATTTTATTGAACGTCAAAAGAGCCTTCATCGAAAACAACTTATGAAATATAAAGACATTCTACAAGGTGTTTTTAATTTGCCAACAAAGGTGGCCTTGTACTGTCCAGCCGTAAGCAAATTAGTTAACTTTGATTAAAACTTTGTAGCAAAATATTGCTGGACAAAACTGATAATTAACCCTATTATGGTTCTCAATTTAATTCAATATTTTAAACAATGGATAAGCACAGCAAGTTGATCGGCCTACATGATTATAGCGATAGTCATGGGGGATACAAAATTAGGACTATCAATCCCAAAATTCAAAGTGGATCTACGGTTTTGTTTGAGTGTTATGAAGATATGCAATTGTCGCACCAGGGGCAATATTCTGGAGTTACCTATGGCACCGGTGGTTTGTCAACTCAAAAAGCTTTTGAGAAGGCTATGTGTAGTCTTGAAAATGGACACAGTTCGCATGCTTTTTCATCAGGAATTAATGCAGTTATTAATACATTAATGGCATTTACAAGGAGCGGAGATGAGGTTCTGATTGTTGATAATGTATATGGTCCAACAGCAAGGTTTTGCCATAAAATTCTTACCAAGTACAACATTAAGATCACCCACATAGAATCAAGCATAGGTGCTGAAATTAATGAATACATCAATGACAATATAAAAATGATTTTTTTAGAGTCTCCAGGCTCGAATACTTTTGAAATTCAAGATCTAGATGCAATTGTAAAGGTAGCAAAAAAGTCTGACATTATTACTGTCATTGATAGTACTTGGGCAACACCTTTATATTTCAAACCTTTGGATCTCGGAATTGACATTTCAATCCATTCTGCTACCAAGTATATTTGTGGTTATTCAGATGTTTTGTTGGGTTGTGTGACAATAAACAAGAAGCACTCAAAAGAATTTGATGAATATCTTCATACAATTGAAAACTACACAAATGCACATGACTGCTATCTTGCATTGAGGGGACTGAGGTCACTTAGAGCCCGCCTAA
Source organism: uncultured Gammaproteobacteria bacterium (assembly GCA_913044155.1). The sequence goes on along the minus strand of CAJWNF010000011.1, from coordinate 5,711 downwards.
AGGCGCACGAGCAGTCAGCATATGAAATTGCTAGATGGTTGGAGTCAGTTGAAATTGTTGACACTGTTATTCATCCAGGGCTTGTGGCACATCCTCAGCATCATTTGTGGAAAAGATATTTCACCGGGGCGTCAGGACTTTTTGCTTTTACGTTTAAAGAAAAATACTCTGAACAAAAAATTGCTATATTTATGAATTCTCTTGAAATGTTTGGTCTAGGTTATAGTTGGGGTGGTTTTAAAAGTCTTGCGAAAGCAAAGCAATACAAGCGCAATGATGAAGATGTGCACCAAGGTAAGCACCTTATTCGACTCAACATTGGACTTGAAAATACGCAAGACTTAATAGAGGACTTAAAAGGCAGTTTCTCCAAACTAAACTAAAATTCTATCGTGCTCTTTTCTCATTCTTTAGCCACCATATTAATAGTAATAACTGAATTATTAGTATTGGAATGACAGATAAAAGCGTCACTTCCCATGAAAAATTAAATACAAACCAACCAGCGCTTAGCGCGGCGAAAGCTTGGAACCCAAAAACCAAAAAATCATTCAGTGATTGTGCTTTATATTTTTCATTTTCGTGGTATGACTTTGGTAGGAGACTTGTACCACCGATAAACAAAAAATTCCAGCCCAGCCCGAGAAGGACTAGCGACACCCAGTAATTATTCAGATTATGGCTAAGGTAGGCAACAACTATAGAGGCGAAGAATAAAACAACACCTAAAACCATCATTTTTGAGATGCCCAAGTATTTCACAATAAAGGCTGTGAATAGTGAAGGCAAGAACATCGCTATCACATGGCTTTGAATTATAAATTTTGTATGGTGAAGTGAAAAACCATCCATAACATGCATGCTAATAGGCGTTGCAGTCATGACAAAACTCATAACAACATAACCTGTTGTTGCCGCGGATGCTGCCACTATAAAAGAGCTTTGCTTCATAATTTCAATTAGAGAGCGCTTAGATTGGTCAGATTCTTCAACAAATTTCTTGGCTGGCTGGAAAAAACAAAGCAATATAAAGGCGATCAAAAAAAGCAATCCAAGTAATATGTATGAACCAACAAAGTTGATGGCAAATATTTCTTTACCAATAGTGGCTACTTCAGGGCCAAGATAAGCCGACACAAGTCCGCCTAAAAGAACAATTGCTGTTGCTGTTGCTCTTTGCTCTTCAGAAACACTTTCGATTGCGGCAAATCTAAACTGATTCATTGTCGCTACCGTTGCACCTAAGAGAAAACTAGACAAACAGAATATGAGAAAAGAGCCAGTGATAATCGCAAATGCACTTAGCCCAAGTAGAGCTATTGAATAGATACATATCATTAAGAAGACTGTTTTTCGACCAAAGACCGACATTAAACGAATCACTGGAAAAATACTGACTGCGGTCCCAACCACAATTGCCGCAACAGGCAGGGTTGATAGACTTTTTGAGTCAGCCAGTTCATTGCCCAAAATGCCACCAACAAATACGATAAAGACGCTAAGTGACATAAACAGTGCTAAACATATAGCCAATATCCAGACATTTCTGGGGAGATTTAGCATAATTTTTATGTTTTTTGTGCCGTAGGAATTATTTCTCTCTCTTCCAGTTAGGAATTGTTTTTTGTTTTTTCCTACTTAAGGTTAGCTTTTCACTTGGCACATCTTGAGTAATAGTGGAGCCCGCCCCTATTGTAGCATTTTCACCAACAGTAACTGGAGCAATCAACTGTGTATCGGAACCGACAAAGACGCCATCTTCTATAATAGTTTGATGTTTATTAACGCCGTCATAATTGCACGTTATAACGCCAGCACCGATGTTTACATTTTTGCCTATGGTGCTATCACCAACATAGCTTAGGTGGGGAACTTTTGAACCTTCATCAATACTGGATTTTTTAATTTCAACAAAATTACCAATTCGAGCACTATTCCCAACTTCAGTTTCTGGCCTAATACGTGCAAATGGACCTATTGTTGTGTGACTACCAATCACCGCATCCTCAATAATTGTGTTTGCCTTAATTTCTGCATGATCGCCGATTTTAGCGTTTTTTATAATACAGTTAGGCGCAATTAGAACATTTTCTCCTAATTCATTTTCACCTTCAAGGACGACATTTATGTCTACTGAACAGTCCTTACCAAAGATTAAACTGCCACGACAGTCAAATCGATTTGGGTCTTTGATGGTCAGCCCTTTAGACATCAATTCTTTTGCTTGCTGTTGCTGATATATGCGTTCCGCTTCGGCTAGTTGGTTTTTATCATTTATGCCCATAACTTCAGATACATTGTCGCACACTAATGATGAAATAGTAACATTATCTTCGACAGCAATTTTAACTATATCTGTTAGATAAAACTCACCTTGAGAATTGTTGGGTTCGAGTTGGGCAATATATTTCTTTAAAAGCGATCCTTGGATGGCCATAATGCCAGTATTTATTTCATTGATTTTTCTTTCATTAACATCTGCATCTTTGTCTTCAACAATCGCTTTGATTAGTTCTTTCTTGTCGCGAATTATTCGTCCATAGCCATTTGGGTCATCTAGTAATACGCTTAATAGAGAAAAGCCATTTTTCTCAGATTTATCTATCAGAGATTTTATTGTATTTGTTGTTATTAGAGGTACATCACCATAGAGAATGACGCAAGTTGCTTCATCATTGATATTAGATATAGCCTGTTGAATTGCATGTCCAGTTCCCAACTGCATTTTTTGTAACACCCAGCTAATAGAGCGACTGTTAATAGAATTCTTTATGAGTTCAGCGTCATTGCCAATCACAATATTGATTGAGGACGACAAGGGCTGTATTGCATCAACAACATGTTGCAGTAATGTTTTGCCACCAAGCTCGTGAAGCACTTTTGCCTTTTTTGATTTCATTCGAGTGCCTTGGCCGGCAGCTAAGATGATGGCTTCAATCATTTTTATACGGGACATTTATGCTTAACTTTAAATTAATGCTTATTTTAAGCGATAACTTATTATTTGTATAATGTTAGACTTTCAATAAATGTGTATTTTCATCTAGGATTTATGAATTATTTGTTTGTTTAATAGTAAAATTCGCAATAGATTATGACAAGTGAATATAACTATGGCTAGAAATGATATATCCAGTTTATTTGGGAAATCTCCTATAAAGCCCCTACAAAAACACATGAGACAAGTGCATTCATGCCTAAAAGATTTTGGTGTTTTTGCTAAGGCCACAAATGCTCAAGATTGGGATAAGGCTACAACATTGGCTGTTTCAATTAATAATAAAGAGGAAAAAGCCGACAAACTAAAAAAGAAATTGCGCATGAATTTGCCAAGCACATTCATGATGCCTTTTTCTCGCAGGGACCTGCTTGATGTTCTCCTAATCCAAGATTCAATTGCCAACATTACCAAAGATCTTGCGGGTTTAATGATGACTCGTCATATGGTTTTCCCAGAAGCAATTGCCCAAGACTTTATTAAGCTCACAAGTCTTTGTATTAAAACTTCAAATGCAGCTCTAAAAGCGATAAACGAGCTTGATGAGTTGTTAGAAACAGCCTTTGGTAGCCGTGGAAGAAAATTAGTTTCTGAGATGATTGATAATATTAATAAATTTGAACATCAGACTGATGAGGCTCAAAGCAAGATTCGTGACAAACTGTTTGCACTAGAATCCACACTACCTCCCGTAGATGTAATGTTCTATTATCGAGCTATTGAATGGCTTGGTGAGACCGCTGACGCAGCTCAGAAAGTCGGTTCGCGTTTTGAAGTCATGTTAACTAAATAACTGTTGGATTTTTTTCATGGATATTATTGCTAATTACGGTAATGTATTAATAATACTAGCAATTGTTTTTGGTGTATTTATGGCTTGGGGCATTGGTGCAAACGATGTTGCAAACGCAATGGGTACATCGGTTGGTTCTGGCGCTGTTACCATTAAACAAGCGATTATTATTGCAGTTATTTTTGAATTTTCTGGTGCAATTCTAGCCGGTGGTGAAGTTACAGCTACAATACGTAAAGGTATTTTAGATGCGGCATTATTTACTAATGACCCACATTTATTAGTATATGGCATGATGGCATCATTATTAGCTGCAGGTAGTTGGCTATTAATTGCTTCATCATTCGGTTGGCCAGTTTCTACAACCCATTCCATTGTCGGCGCGATTGTGGGATTTGGTGCTGTTGGTGTGGGCGTTGATGCTGTTGCCTGGGGCAAAGTAATTAAAATTGTAATAAGCTGGATAGCTTCTCCAGTATTGGCTGGAATCATTTCCTTTACTTTGTTTAGGAGTCTTCAAAATTTAATTATTGACACCCAGGATCCGTTTAATAATGCAAAGAAATATGTCCCGTATTACATGTTTTTGGTAGGTTTTGTTGTCTCTTTAGTGACTATATTTAAAGGATTAAAGCATGTTGGTTTGAGTTTTAGTACATCTACAAGTTATTTATTGTCATTAGGGTTTGGTCTACTTGTTGCAATTATTGGAACTCTAATGATTCGCAACATTCATCTTAATCCTGATGAAAACATAGATTTTCACTTTACTTCAATGGAGAGAGTTTTTGGTGTACTCATGATTATTACTGCAGCTGCAATGGCTTTTGCTCATGGTTCTAATGATGTAGCTAATGCAATAGGACCGCTGGCAGCGATTTACAGTGTTATTGAAAGTGGCGGCGCTATTGGTTCCAAGAGTGCGCTTCCATTATGGATATTATTAGTTGGCGGCGCAGGTATTGTTGTTGGACTTGTCACTTATGGCCATAGAGTTATTGCAACTATTGGCACTGGCATTACTCAGCTTACTCCATCTCGTGGTTTTGCTGCTACATTAGCCGCTGCAGCAACGGTAGTCATAGCATCAGGAACTGGAATCCCTGTTTCAACAACACAAGTATTAGTTGGTGCGGTATTGGGTGTTGGTCTTGCTCGGGGAATGGCCGCATTAGATACGCGGGTTATTAACAGGATATTTTTATCATGGATCGTGACCTTACCAGCAGGTGCACTCATGTCTATATTGTTTTTCTTTGCTCTCAAAGGGGCTTTTGGAGCCTAAAAAGTATGACAATTCAAGCTATAAGTAAAATTTTTTAGGGGGACAGTTCATGACTTTGGAAGAGGTTCAAAAAAAAATTGAATTAGGTATAGATCAATCACAGGTTACTATGGAAGGTGATGGCTGTAATTGCTCTGCGGTAGTTGTGTCACCTTTTTTCGAAGGTTTGTCATTATTGCAAAGACAAAGAGCGGTACTTGCACTGGTAAGTGAGGAAATTAGAAGTGGAGAGCTTCATGCGCTCAGCGTTAAAACGTTCACACCGGGTGAGAGATAGTATATAATTTCCCTGTTTTTGGTTATGATGAAAAAACCAAATATATAGAAGGATAATTAGATGAAAAAATTTATAATATTGTTATCTCTAATTGCTACTACTATTTTGTTGACAAGTTGTGGTTTGGTCAATAATTTGTACAGTGATAATTACGGTGATGACTGGTTTAGTTCTAGTACAGAATAAACCACAACAAATTAGTAAAATGAAAAAAATTATAATATTCTTATCATTAATTGTCACCACTATTCTATTGACAAGTTGCGAGTCGGATTCAATTCAAAGTGCTTACTGTGATTACAGTGATAAGTACTGCAATGACTGGGCTAGTGACTACTTCAGTACTAATACAGAATAA
>CAJWNF010000010.1 GCA_913044155.1 uncultured Gammaproteobacteria bacterium | reverse complement strand
AGTGATGCCGCCAAAGCGATGGAGCTAGGTTGTGACGGGGTATTGATGAATTCAGCTATCGCAAATGCCGACGACCCTCTATTAATGGCGACCGCCATGAAACATGCAATCAAAGCAGGAAGAGAATCATTTTTAGCTGGCAGAATGATGAAAAAAGCATATGCAGGCGCCTCGTCACCGATGGAAAACCTTATTTAATTTAGTTGGTCAACCATCGACCATAAGTTCTTTAAAATAAAACCATGAATTTCTCCGAAAAAATCAGTGCCATAGAGCAAAATAATTTACTGCGCATAAGAAAAATCGCTCAGAGTGCGCAAAGCACTGAAATGTTAATCGACGGCAATAAAATCATTAACTTTTGCTCTAACGACTACCTATCACTGGCTGATCATCCTCAAGTAAAAGAGGCTCTGATTGATGGCATTAATCGCTTTGGCACAGGTTCAGGCGCCTCGCATCTGGTAAGTGGTCACTCCGAAGCTCATCACCAACTGGAAGAGCAGTTGGCAGAACATTTAGGACAACAAAGGGCTTTACTCTTTTCTTCTGGCTATAGCGCGAATCTTGGTGTCTTCTCGGCTCTGAGAGATGATATTGAATGGACTCTTCAGGACAAACTGAATCACGCCTCTTTGATTGATGGAAATAGATTGATTGGTTTGCCTGTAAAGCGATATTTGCACAACAACATCGACTCGCTTAAGGCAAAATTAAAGAAACGAAACGGCAAAGGTCTGGTCGTTACTGATCATGTTTTCAGTATGGACGGCGACCAAGCTGATTTAGACCAGATAGATGCAATTATAGATAAACCAAACACCCTATTGATGCAAGATGACGCTCATGGTTTTGGTATCTTTGAACCTAACATCCCAAATCAATCAATCTACATGGCGACTTTAGGAAAGGCTGCAGGCCTAATGGGCGCTTTTGTTTCTGGTGAGGAAGATTTTATTGAATTCTTGATTCAAAAATCGCGCCCATATATCTATACCACAGCTATCTCTCCAGCTATCTGCGTAGCGGCAGTTAAAAGCCTGGAATTGATTAAAAAAGGCGAACAAAAAGAAAAGCTCTTTAGCAATATAAGTTATTTCAGGAGTTGTGCTGATTCATTGAAACTTGAATTTGAGCATTCACAGAGCGCCATCCAGCCATTAATTGTTGGCTCAAGTGATAAGGCGCTGAACTACAGTTCCAGACTTTTTCAAGCCGGTTTTTTTGTAAGCGCAATTCGTCCTCCAACTGTTCCTCCGAATACTGCCCGTCTGCGCTTTACATTGTCGGCCAACCACAACTTTCAACAGATTGAGTCACTGCTGCAAAATGTCAAAGATGTTATGGCATAAGACTACAGGCAAGGGGCCAAATCTAGTACTACTTCATGGCTGGGGCTTTAGTAGTGAAATCTTTCAAAGCCTTGTGGAAAGATATAAACAAAGCTACCGCATTACTGTTATTGATTTGCCTGGCCACGGAAAAAGTAGTGATGTCGATGGAGGTATAGACGATTGGTGTGCTGAAATTATTAAACTGATTCCTGACAAATCTACCCTTTTGGGCTGGTCGCTGGGAGGTTTACTAAGCATTTATATTGCCAGTAAAGTAACAATCGAACACTTAGTTCTGGTAGCCGCAACACCCAATTTAGTAAACAAAAATAATTGGAAGATAGGTATGAAAAATGAGGTATTTCATCAGTTCGCTAGCAATTTGAAAAGTGACAGCGCCAAGAACCTAAAACGTTTCGTTAATTTGCAGAGTAAAAACAAAACCCAAGTAAAGCAGCTTTATGAAGCTATCCAGAAATACCCGCCCTCAGAGAGCGCACTCAGTATAGGCCTGGACATTTTGCTAAATTCTGACCTACGAGAGATATATAAATCAATTAATATTCCAAAAAGTGCAATACTGGGAACTCTCGATACCCTTGTTCCAGATACCATTGAAGATTGGTATAAAGACAACAATACAAAAACCTATACCTTACGTTCTGGCCACTTGCCATTTCTTGATGAAAAATTTGAATTACCAAAACAAGTTTGAGCTAGGCAGTTAAAAGCTGAAAAGGATGTTGTTTTGGTATAATTTCATTAATCTTTTTTCCTGAGCAATTAATGAGTGCATTAGTTGGTGTAATTATGGGCTCCAAGTCCGACTGGCCTACGATGAAGAACGCCATAGATATGTTGGAAGAATTTGGCGTCCCATACGAAGTCAAAGTGGTCTCCGCTCATCGCACGCCTGATTTAATGTTTGAATATGCCGAGACTGCTCAAGAGCGCGGACTTGAGGTTATTATTGCTGGCGCAGGAGGTTCGGCTCATTTACCCGGAATGGTTGCAGCTAAAACCATCGTTCCAGTGCTAGGAGTACCAGTTCAGTCTCGAGCCTTGAGCGGCAAAGATTCACTTCTTTCAATTGTACAAATGCCCGGCGGAATTCCTGTCGGCACTTTAGCAATCGGGGAGGCTGGAGCAAAAAATGCAGGAATACTAGCTGCACAAATTGTTGGCAACCACAACAAAAAGATAAGAGACAAGGTGGCCAAATTCAGATCAGAACAAACAAAAGATGTTCTAGATAACCCCAACCCTAAAGAATAACTTATGAAAATTGGCGTTCTTGGTTCCGGCCAATTAGGGAGAATGCTTGCCATAGCTGCATATCCCCTGGGCCATCAAATGTCTTTTCTTGCTAACTCAAACAAGGAGCCCTGTAGTTATTTAGGAGTTTCATATATAAGCAACGAAGACAGTAATGCATTAGATGATTTAGCTAACACTACAGATGTGGTTACCTATGAAAGCGAAAATACAGATGTCAATATAGTTGAAGATATTAACAAAAAAACGACTGTCCTTCCGGGAATTAAATCTTTGTATATTGGTCAACATCGTGGCAGAGAAAAAGCTCTATTTAATAAACTGAATATCCCTTGTGCGCCACACCAAATGGTTAATTCTGTTAAAGAACTAAATAAGGCGGTAGACAAAATCGGCTTGCCTGCAATTTTAAAAACAGCGACTGAAGGTTATGACGGCAAGGGTCAGTTTGTTGTCAACTCAAAAACTCAGATTGAAGAAGCATGGAACAGCATGAATGGAGTCGAATCAATTCTAGAAGGGTTCGTTGACTTTAAAAGGGAGCTCTCACTTATCGCTGTTCGAGGGGTAGATAACAGCCATGTTTATTACCCGCTTGTAGAGAACACTCACCATAATGGAATATTAAGAGTCACCATAGCGCCTGCACAAAATGTTAGTTCAAAACTGCAAAAAAAAGCTGAACAATATATGCGATCTTTACTTGATGAGATGGATCATGTTGGTGTTTTAACTATTGAGGCATTTGAAACTGCCGACAATTTAGTTGTCAATGAAATAGCACCAAGAGTTCATAATTCTGGTCATTGGACTATAGAAGGTGCACATACCTCACAATTTGAAAACCATATTAGAGCAATTACAAAATCACCACTAGGAGATACAGATTGCGTTCATAGGTTCTGCGCAATGATTAACATAATCGGTGAACACGGTGCTATAGATAAAGTTCTTGAAGTAAAAAACGCCCATCTTCATCTATACGGCAAAGATGAACGCAAGGACAGAAAACTTGGCCATATAACACTCACCGCTGATACAATTAACGATTTAGAGAAATCTCTAGTCGCCTTAGAAGACTTTATGCCTTAACATTTATTAGCTGTCATTAATATGGAGCAAGCTTTCTTCAAAACGATTTGCTAACTCCTCTTCATAAAATTGATGAGCTAACTTTGACTCAAACTCATAGGCAACTGATTCACTAACACTCTCTCCATTTAGAAATTGACTTACATGAATCATTTCATGACAAAGAGTGACGATAAAGACTCTCCTTTCTAGCGAATCTTCAATTTCAATATTAAATTTAGCATTACCTTCATAATCAGTCCAAGCGAGAGCATTACTGACTTTCTTAATATAAAGATCAATAATAAGATCTTCACGGTCTGAAAATAAACTTTCACTGCAGAAGTGAAATATTTGCCGTGCTAGTTTATTTTGTTTTGAGTTGCCACCATGAATGTATAACATTGCCAGTAATAAAGTACGAAATAATTAAGAAAATCGCTTGAATTATACAACCAATTAACTTGATTGATTTTCTTTGTAGGCGATTACTGTATTTTCAAGAAGAGTTGCAATAGTCATTGGACCAACACCACCAGGAACAGGCGTTATAGCCGCAGCCTTCTCTTTTATTGAATCAAAATCAACATCTCCAACCAATGAACCATCATCCAGTCTGTTAATGCCTATATCAATAACTATCACGCCATCCTTAACCCAGTCGCCTTTGACCAGTTTAGGAATTCCGACACCGACCACGACAATATCCGCACTTCTGGTTTTTTCAGCTGTATCTTTTGTCTTGCTATTGCAAATTGTAACCGTCCCCCCTGCATTCAATAATTCAAGCGCCATAGGCCTGCCAACTATATTAGAAGCACCGACAACAACACAGTCCTTGCCTCTAACTTCGCAGCCAATTGAGGCAAGCATTGTCATAACACCCTTTGGCGTACAGGGGCGCAGGTTTGACTTATTCTGTGTCAATTTGCCGATATTTTCGCTATGGAAGCCATCAATGTCTTTGTTTGGCGATATATGCTCAATAACTTTACTGGAATCAATGTGAGATGGCAAAGGGAGCTGGACTAGGATACCGTCAATACGCGGATTATTGTTCAGACGCTCAATCTCATCCAACAACTCTTCTTGAGTTGTATTTTCAGACTTGATAATCTTATCAGAAAAGAATCCTGCCTCAATACATGCAAGTTCTTTATTACGAACATAAACAGCCGATGCGGGATCTTCGCCCACAAGTATTACAGCTAGTCCTGGTGGTCGCTCAAAAGTCTCGACCTCTTTTGCGATATCTTCTCTAATCTGTTTGGCTATTTTTTTTCCATCAATAATATTCATCTTCCTAATTCTTTTTTCACTTTAATTAAATCCTCTTCAGTATCAACGCCGACACCGGTAGCGTCGCAAGCTGGCTCAACATGGATTTCAAAGCCCTCGTTGAGTATTGTAAGTTGCTCTAATTTTTCAGCCATTTCAATTGGTGATATATCTAATTCTGCATATATTCTCAAAAAGCCAGCTCGATATGCATAGACGCCTATATGTCGATAACAAAGAGTTAGATCTGGCGTTGAAGCCTCTCTAAAAGCAGGAATTGGTGATCTAGAGAAGTACAATGCTTTGCCGCGTGAATTATAGACAACTTTGACACAATTTGGATCAAAATAGAGCCCCTCTGTCTTTATTTGTTCACATAATGTAGCCACCTGCATGTCGCTTTTTTGTATATTCATTGCTACCTGATTTATAACTCTTGGGCTAAGCAACGGCTCATCTCCCTGAACATTTACAACAATCTCACTGTCTTCAAGGCCGAGCAGATTAGCCGCCTCTGACAATCGAGAAGTGCCGTTTGGATGACTGACACTAGTCATACATGCTTCAGCGCCAAATGAATCTGCAGCAGACTTAATCCTCTTGTCATCGGTTGCTATAATCACTCGCTTAGCGCCACTTTTAATGGCGTTGCAATAGGTATGCTCTATGAGTGTTTTTCCATCAATATCTCTAAGTAGCTTTTCCGGTAAGCGACTCGAAGCGTATCTGGCAGGAATAATGACGGAAAATTCCATTATTTTTTTGGCTTAATCTTGCGAGCCTCTTCGACAAGGAGGACTGGCACTCCATCCTCTATCGGATAGGCTAACTGACTTTCTTCACAAATCAACTCCTCGCCAACTTGCTTTAAGGGAGCCTTTGATTTCGGGCACACTAGCATTTTTAATAAATCTTTATCAATCATAACTTAGACTCCAACTGTTGGTAAAAGTCTGAATTCAATTCAGCATGAACCGATAAATACCACATCTGATCTGTCGCAAAATGCCTACATTTTACACAATCCTTAGAAGTCATTATGACGGGATAGTCTTTTGCAAAAGCAAAATCCTCGGCAACAAATTTATGATGATCGACAAAAGCCTTGTTCTTTGATCGCACACCTAGATCATCAAGTAATTTGAAAAATTTTGTGGGGTCTCCAATACCAGCAACAGCATAGCACTCTTTATCTTTAAAGTAAGTGAGCGGTTGAGACTCCTCATTAGCTATATTTACAAAGCTTTCAGCCTTAATCTCACATTTCAGCTCACCGTCTTGACTTGCGCCATTATTTACAATTATGTCAACAGATTTCAACCTCTTAACTGGCTCCCTAAGAGGTCCTGCAGGAAGAAGAAAACCGTTGCCAAAGCGATTCATTCCATCAATAACTGCAATCTCGATATCACGACCCATAGCATAGTGTTGTAGACCATCATCACTAATAATTACATCCACTTTTTCATTGTTTGATAAGTGCTTTACTGCTTCTGAGCGTTTTTTGGCAACAACAATTTTTGCATTTGTATTTTGCGCTATTAGTGCTGGCTCATCTCCACACTCTTGAGGGTCTGTTGAGCTAGTAACTTCCAAAATTTCATGCGAATAATCTCCTTTGTAGCCTCTGGATACTACACCAACAGTCTTTCCCTTAGATTCAAAATGCTTAACCATAGCTATAACGATTGGCGTCTTGCCGGTCCCGCCAACGGTTATATTGCCTACAACAATGACTGGAATTTTACTGATAAATATCTTAAGGAAGCCGACCTCATATAACCAAAACCTAAGCTGAACCAATAAATAAAATATCCCCGACAAGGGCAACAATAGATAGTTCATAAAAAATAAATTATTTTTTCTTTTTGAGGTTAAATGGGACGACATTTTGAAAGCTTTAATTACTTTTAAAACAATAAGTATGACAAAATATTCTCATCATGAGTGTTGAATTTCATATTTCTAAGCAATATTTACGTTCTAACCGTAAAAAAGGCTTTGTTTCCTTTATTTCAGGGGTTTCAATGGTGAGCCTGGTTTTAGCTGTTATGGCATTAATTACAGTGTTATCCGTCATGAATGGTTTTCATGAAGAATTAAGAAGCCGAGTTTTGAATGCGATATCACATGCCTATATAACCGGACATAACAACACCCTAGAGGATTGGGAAGATATCAATAAAAAGATAAAGCTTAACGAACATATAGTCGACACTTCCCCTTACGTTGAAGATTTTGCATTGATGACTCTGAACGGTTTATCACAAGGGGTTAGCGTTAGAGGAGTCGTTACAGAACATGAAATTAAAACTTCTACTTTACTAAATGACATCAAATACGGCAAGTTAGATCTTTCAAAAGAATCTCCCTCTGTAATAATTGGAATTGGTCTAGCAACAATGCTAAGCGCAGGTGTCGGCGATTCAATAGCACTGATTGCGCCAAGCAGAAATTCGATCGGCTTACTAATGCCAAAATCACTGTCTTTCAAAATAACTGGGATATTTAATGCCGGCTTGAGTGAATACAATAATAACTTGGCTTTTATCCATCTATATGACGCTCAGGAATTGTTCAGTTTGGATACTCATATATCAGGCATACGTCTCAAAGTAGATGACTTGTTTAAAGCAGATACAATAACTGATAATATCGTCGAGACAATCGGGCAAGAATCTTATTATGGTGTCGACTGGATGGAGCAAAAAAGAAATTTTATAGCGGCGCTTAATCTAGAAAAACAAATGATTGCCGTTATTCTTTCATTAATCATTGCGGTTGCCGCTTTTAATATCGTTTCCATGATGGTCATGGTTGTAACTGACAAAAGGTCAGACATTGCAATCCTTAGAACGATCGGCATGACCCCAAAAAGAATCGTCAAGGTGTTCTTCTATCAAGGGCTTGGCATTGGACTTATTGGTATTGTTATTGGCACAATTCTAGGGATTTTACTGGCACTAAATATTGAGTCTGTGATTTCATTTATTGAGAAAATCATTGGGTTTAAATTTTTCCCAGAAGATGTTTTTTATATCAACCGTTTTCCTTCTGAAATCAAATATAGCGATGTGATAAGTGTGATGGTCGGTTCATTTGTATTAGTTATTCTTGCAGCAATTTACCCAGCAAAACGTGCCGGCAAGGTTAACATTTCAGAAGTGTTAAGATATGAATAATATTATTGAATGTCAATCACTTGGCTTTTCTTACACGGAAGGCAATAAAGAAACTGCTGTACTGAACAATTTAGACTTTATTCTGTCGCCTGGAGAAACTGTTGCTGTATTAGGAAAATCAGGATGTGGCAAGTCAACACTATTAAATCTCATTGGAGGACTTGAAAAGCCTTCCTCTGGAAGTGTGCTTATTAATGGTATAAATATTTCTGAAATAAAAGAAGAGTCTCGCACTCAGTTGCGCGCCAAAACTTTCGGTTTTGTCTATCAATTTCATCACCTATTGAATGATTTTTCAGCTCTTTACAATGTCTGCTTACCTTTGCTTATCAAAGGGGATAACAAAAGTAGCGCGCTCGCATATTCAGAAGAACTATTAACAAAAGTAGGCCTTGAGCATCGTATAAATCATAAACCTTCAGAGTTATCAGGCGGTGAACGTCAAAGAGTTGCTGTGGCTAGGGCCATCGTATCAAACCCGGAATGTCTTTTAGCTGATGAACCAACAGGCAACCTTGACGCAGAATGTTCAGGAGAAATACTGGAGTTAATTCTAGAATTAAACAAGAACAATACTTTATCTCTTTTAGTAGTGACTCATGACCATGAAATAGCCAATAAAATGGATAGAATAGTTACACTGGAAAATCAAAAACTTTCAATTATATGAGGCTTATCCTAGGAACTGAATCATAATACCTGCAGCAATTGCAGAACCAATTACACCGGCAACATTTGGTCCCATTGCATGCATTAACAAGAAGTTATGTGGGTCTGCCTCAAGGCCTACTTTATTTGAAACACGGGCAGCCATTGGTACCGCAGAAACACCAGCCGAACCAATTAATGGGTTGACCTTATTTTTGCTAAATACGTTCATCAATTTTGCCATTAATAGTCCGCACATTGTTCCAATCGCAAAAGCCACCAGACCCAAAAGCAGGATGCCCAAGGTATCAAGTTGTAAAAATTTATCAGCCATAAGCTTTGAGCCAACCGCCAAACCAAGGAAAATAGTTACAATGTTTATCAATGCATTTTGAGTAGTGTCGCTCAAGCGGTCAACAACTCCGGACTCCTTCATGAGATTACCAAAAGCAAACATACCTAATAATGGCGCCGCATCTGGAAGTAGGAGGGCAACGAGTAGTAATAAAATTATTGGGAAAACAATCCTTTCTGTCTTGGATACATCTCGCAACTGCACCATCTTAATCTTTCTCTCACTTGATGTCGTAAATGCTCTCATAATAGGTGGCTGAATCAGTGGTACTAGTGCCATATAAGAATAAGAGGCGACTGCGATAGCGCCCAACAACTCTGGCGCAAGAATCGAGGCAACATAAATAGAAGTTGGACCATCAGCTCCGCCGATAATCCCTATAGCTGCAGCCTGTTTCAGACTAAAATCAAAAATACCTAAAGATGTCAATCCAATTGCGCCAAGAAGGGTGGCAAAAATACCAAACTGGGCGGCCGCTCCAAGCAACAATGTTTTTGGATTTGCAAGAAGAGGGCCAAAATCTGTTAAGGCTCCAACACCCATAAAAATAATTAATGGAAAAGCGCCGGACTCAATACCTACTTGGTAGAAAAGGTGCAAAATTCCATCCCCAACAGCCAAACCTGCGCCCGGAATATTACTTAAAATTGCACCAAACCCTATAGGTAGAAGTAATAGTGGTTCGAATTTTTTTACAATTGCCAGATAAATAAGAAGAAGACCAACCAACAACATCAACCCTTGGCCCCATAGCATTTGATATAGCCCAGTATTTATCCAGAGTAAATTTAACTGCTCCATGGTTAGGCTAAAGTTAATAGTGCCTGACCAACACTAACTGAGTCGCCTTCTTTGACATTAACACTAAATACCGAGCCGGAATGAGTAGACTTAATTTCAGTTTCCATTTTCATTGCTTCTAAAATTAACAAGGTATCTCCCTCATTCACACTCTGATTAGGACTTACCAGAATCTTCCAGACGATTCCAGAAAGAGGGGCACAAATCTCTTCCGTATTGCTAGAGAGATTTGAATTCGCAGTAGCTGTCTCCTTACTTGGTGCTACATCTTGGGTACCAGAGGCAATATTTATTGATTCTATATCACCACCAGTTGAAACACTAACAGTATATGACTGGCCTTTGAAAGAAACCGTGTAAACCCCCTCATTTTTTTCTTTAACTGGTATGTTGTCTTCTAACTTTGGAACTGGCTCAAAAAAATCAGGGTTATTTCTATTTTCCAGAAACTG
>CAJWNF010000009.1 GCA_913044155.1 uncultured Gammaproteobacteria bacterium | reverse complement strand
GATCGCAGTGCCGGCGGTTATAACATCATCGATAATTAATATGTCGCCTTCAAGGTTATGGCCAACAATATTGCCGCCCTCGCCGTGGTCTTTGACCTCTTTGCGATTAAAGCAATAGGGAACAGGTCTATTGTAGCTATCGTTCAGTGCGATAGCTGTCGCTGCAGCCAGAGGTATGCCTTTATAGGCTGGACCAAAAAGGACATCGAATTTTATCCCGCTGGATTTAATCGCATGGCCATAAAACTTGCCGAGTTGTGACAAGTGGCTGCCCTGATTAAACAGTCCCGCATTAAAAAAGTAAGGGCTAACGCGGCCAGATTTGAGGGTAAATTCACCAAACTTAAGGGCTCCAGTTTGCAATATGAAATCTACAAAATCCTGTTGATACTGTTCCATTGAATATTCCTAAGCCATTAAAATAATTGCAATGAGAATTATAACAATTAATGTCAATGGAATTCGGGCAGCTGAAAGAAAAGGTTTTTTCAGTTGGCTAAAGAAACAAAAAGCGGATGTCGTTTGTCTGCAAGAAATAAAAGCCCAGGAAGACCAGCTGGATGAAAGATTCTACCCTAAAGGAATGCATACCTTTTATCATAGCGCTGAACGTAAAGGCTATAGCGGCACTGCAATCTATTGCAAATCAAAGCCTGACCGCATCATTACCAGTCCCTGGGATGACATCAATATAGAGGGGCGCTTTATTCAGGCAGATTTTGGCGATTTAAGTGTGGCCTCTATCTATCTCCCCTCCGGCTCCTCCAAGGAAGAAAGGCAGGCCTTCAAGATGGAATTTATTTGCAATCGCTTTTTGCCGTACATGCAAAAGTTAAAGTCAGACGGAAGGCGCTACATTTTTTGTGGTGACTGGAATATTGCCCACAAGAAAATTGACCTGAAGAATTGGCGCTCCAACCAGAAAAATTCTGGCTTCCTTCCTGAAGAGAGGGCATGGCTTGATAAGCTTTACGATGAAGTGGGATATATTGACGCCTTCAGAGAAATAAACCAGCAAGAATACCAATACACCTGGTGGTCGAACAGGGGACAGGCCTGGCTAAACAATACCGGTTGGCGTCTTGATTATCAAGTTGTCAGCGCTAATCTAGCAGGTTGCGCAAAAAACTGTGAAATCTATAAAGAAGAACGTTTTTCCGACCACTCACCCTTAATCATGGACTACAAACTGTGAGAGAAACAAAGCCACTACGTAAAATCCAGAGTTTTGTGAGGCGTTCAGGTAGATTGTCCAAAGCCCAAAGCACTGGTCTTAATGAATTGTGGCCAACCTATGGAGTTAACCTCGACAACAAAACAATCAACCTTGATGAATTATTCAATAAACCTCAAAGTGTGACGCTTGAAGTAGGGTTTGGAAATGGTGACAGCTTACTTGAGATGGCCCTTCAGCAACCGCAAAACAATTTTTTAGGGATAGAGGTCTATGAGGCTGGCATCGGAAGGTTGATTAATGAAGCCAACAAAAAACAGATAAGCAATCTTAAGATTATCAAGGGCGATGCTGTGGAGATTCTGGAAAGCAATATTGAAGACGATAGTATTTCATGCTTGCAGTTGTTTTTTCCCGACCCATGGCATAAAAAGAAGCATCATAAGCGTAGAATAATACAAACAAGCTTTCTGGATACCCTAAAAAATAAATTGATAAATGGCGGTATTGTTCATATAGTGACCGACTGGGAGGACTATGCCGAGCATATAATGGAAACTATGGAGAGCCACCCAGACTTTAAAAACACCGCAGGTGACCATATATATTCAACTAGACCCAAACATCGACCATTGACCAAGTTTGAAAACCGAGGGCAAAAACTTGGGCACGGTGTCTGGGATATTATTTTCACTAATTCCAAAGGGGGTTAAATGTTATTTCTTGTTTTTGTGTCGATGACTCTTCTTGAAATTATGGTTCTAATGACCGTAAGTGATGTCATCGGCAATTGGGAAACTGTGTTACTCGTTATTTTGACTGCACTGATTGGCTCGACCCTGTTAAAGCAGCAAGGCTGGTCAACGCTAGCGAAAGCTCAGCAGAGCATAGCTGAAGACAAAACACCCGCAAAAGAGATGCTGGAGGGTGTCGTTATTCTTGTTGCAGGTATTTTACTAATAACGCCAGGATTTATAACTGACGGTATCGGTCTGTTAGGGCTAATGCCATGGTCGAGGTCATATTTTATTAACCATATTTTTGCAAAAAATGCAGAGCGCGTGTTTAGTCGGCAGTCGGTTTTTATCCACAGAACCAGGAACGCTGAAACAAAGAATTCGATTAATGATGAACCTATTGAGGGTGAATTTTGGGAAGACAATAACTCCGATTAATTAATACTAATTCAATATAATCCTTGATCTATGCAAAATAGAGATTCCCTTGATGAGTGGCTAAGGTGGCAAGAAAACCTGATGGAAGAAACCATTCTTCTGGGTCTAGAGAGAGTTCAAAAAGTATATCAACGCCTTTTCCCTAGCGGCGTCCCTTTTTTCGTTGTCACTGTCGGCGGCACTAATGGGAAAGGCTCCACCATCTCATTTATTGAGGGCATTTATAGAGACTCAGAATACAAAATCGGTTGTTCCACCTCACCTCACCTCATCAAATACAATGAACGTTACGCTATCGATGGAAAGGCCGTAGACGATGCAACTATAGTCAGGGCGTTTGAAGCTATAGAGCAAAAAAGAGAGGGCATTTCTCTCACCTACTTTGAATTTTCAACTTTGGCAGCACTGCTAATATTTGCCGAAGCGAATATTGATATAGCCATCCTCGAGGTAGGACTTGGGGGTCGCCTTGACTCGGTCAATGTGGTTGATTGCGATATTGCCGCCATCACCAATATTGATATCGACCATACACAATACCTTGGCAACACAAGGGAGTCTATTGGATTTGAAAAAGCCGGCATTATGCGCAAAAATAAGACTTGCTTTTGCGCCGACCAGGACCCGCCAAAAAGTTTGCTGGCTTATGCCGATGAGATTGATGCCAACCTTGTATTTGTTAGAGAGCCCTATAATGGTTTGACGGGACTGAAAGGTGATCATCAAAAAATAAATGCCGCCCTTGCACTCAATATTGTAGAGCAGTTGAGAAGTCAATTTCCCATTTCATCTGAGATGATTGAAGTTGGAGTCAGAAAGGCGCAGATAGCGGCACGATTCGAAGAAGTCAAGTCAGGCAACAAAACCTTTATTCTCGATGTTGCCCATAACTCCGCTGCAGTCAAAACTCTCATAAAAATGCTTGAAAAAAACGCCGTGCCGACAGTTGCAATCTTCTCCGCTTTGGCTGACAAGGACATAGAAGATATGATTAAGATAGCATCAAAAACCATAAAGCACTGGTTTTTGGTGCCGATTTCTTCTGCGCGAGCTTTGCAGACTGATGAGCTAAAAAATATATTTAATGACCCTCAAGAAACGACAGTTTGTAGCGATATGAAAAGTGCAATCAAAAAGGCGCTTTTGCATAATAATTCCTCGAGGGTAGTGGTTTTTGGCTCTTTTTATACGGTCGCCGATGCGATGGTCATACTGCAAGAAAGCTAAACATTATTTGTTTACAGTAGAGCATCTCTCTGACATATAATCTATTGTAAAATTGCGTTATCAAATAAGGACGCCATGGGTAATTTTTTTGACAATCTCTGGAACGCAATCAGTGCGCTAGCTTGGTCAGATTGGTTCACCCTTATTATCCTAATCATTTTTATTGTAAGAGGCTTCATTCAGGGCCTAGCAAAGGAAATTATTAGCCTGTTTTTCGTTATCTTGGCGATCGTTTTGGCGTGGCTTTATTATCAAGGTTTCGCGAATGCCTTTTTTGCGAGCTGGCTGATTAGTGATGCAGGTTCGGCTTACGCTAGTGCATTTGGAATTATCTTTGTCGGCACTTGGTTTGCAAAGAAGGGACTCTATAGATTGACAACAACCTCTTCTGAAGTGAAAAACCCTTGCGACCTTAATTACTATTTCGCTCTCGCTGTGCTTGTCGCTCTGGTTGCTTTTTTGAGCTACCAATACCTAGAAAGCTTGGCTCAACTGCAGACCATGCAAGCGATTGTTAATAACGACTCTTTGCGTAACTTTCTATCGTTTGTAGTTGTTTTTACTGCAATGCTTGCTTTTTCCGTAGTGCTAGCAAAAACACTTAATATAACTATTGATAAAGAAAAACCTTGTTTATTGGCGCCTATTTTTGAGAAAATACTTAAAGGCTTGCATGTGCTAGATGCTTTCCTTAATGCGCGCAATGTTGGCGGACTGAAAAACCAATTCCTTGGCTTACTTGTTGGTTTCTTCAAAGGTGGAATTTTTGTTTTGATTATTGTACTTGTGTTACAAAACTTGAACTGGGTAACTCAAAATCATGCCTGGGTAGAGACTACCGGTACACTAAGGACCTTTCAGGACTGGGGAGTTGATATTAAACCTTTTTTATCGAAACACTTGTTGTTTATAGATCTTGAGCCGGGCGATGTTCTAATTCTTGAAAGCGATATAAATACAGAGGGATAAATTATGTGCGGTATTGTTGGAATTCTATCTACAACAAAAAAAGATGTCGGGGTTTATATTTATGATGCTCTTAGTATCATCCAGCATCGTGGCCAAGACGCTGCAGGCATTACAACAGCGAGCAAAGGTCGATTCTATATGCGAAAAGGCAATGGCCTCGTGCGTAATGTATTTAGAACCAGACATATGACTAAACTGATTGGTGATATGGGTATTGGGCACATCCGTTATCCAACTGCTGGAAGTGCTTCTTGTGCTGAAGCGCAACCCTTCTATGTCAACTCTCCATACGGCATTGCTTTTGCACATAATGGCAATTTAACCAACGCTGAGACCCTGGCAAAAGAACTCTTTGAGCAAGACCTTAGACATACAAATACCAACTCAGATTCAGAGATTCTTCTCAATGTATTGGCTAGTGGGATAGCGGAAGAGCAAAAACACCGAATCAATGAGACTGACATATTCAAAGCGGTTACAAAACTCCATCAACGTGTTAAGGGGGCATATGCAGCAATCGGTATGGTACCGGGTTATGGAATCTTTGGTTTTCGCGATCCTCATGGAATCAGACCCCTTATACTAGGCGAGAGAATAACCGACAAAGGGACGAAATACATGATCGCCTCAGAAAGTGTCGCTCTAACGGCTCTAGGTTATAAGATTAAACGCGATGTCAGGCCTGGCGAAGCTGTGGTCATCGACCGCAAAGGGAATGTTCACGCCCATCAATGTTCTGAAAAGTCTGAACTCAACCCTTGTATCTTTGAATTTGTATATTTTGCTCGCCCAGACTCCATCATTGACAATATTTCTGTATACAAATCTCGCCTTAGAATGGGGGAAAAGCTTGCAGAAAAAATCAAATCTATCTGGCCAAAGGAGATAATTGACGTTGTAATGCCGGTACCTGACACCTCAAGAACTGCCGCCTTGCAGCTGGCTAATGCTATAGATGTTAAGTACCGTGAAGGATTTATTAAGAATCGATATATTGCCAGAACCTTTATTATGCCTGGACAAAAACAAAGAAAAAAATCGGTACGTCAAAAACTCAGCGCTATTGAACTCGAATTCAAAGGCAAAAATGTACTTTTAGTAGACGACTCTATTGTCCGCGGAACGACCAGCAAAGAGATTGTTCAGATGGCTAGATCTGCAGGCGCAAAAAAAGTATTTTTTGCCTCAGCTGCACCGCCGGTAAGATACCCTAATGTTTACGGTATCGACATGGCTAGCAAGAACGAGTTTGTCGCACATAACAAGACTGAGAATGAAATATGTCTATCTATCGGTGCAGATAAGCTTGTCTATCAAGACCTTGAGGATTTGATCTGGTCTGTGCAACAGGGCAACCTTGATATCTCGCAATTTGACTGCTCCTGCTTTGACGGAAAATATATTACCAATGATATCGATAATGACTACTTAAAAACTATAGAAGCTCTCAGATCTGACGACGCAAAAGAAAAAAATATGACAAATGAAAATTCAGAACTGATATACAATCAAGTAGACTGAGTTAGAACTTTAGAAAAATGAAAAATAAAAAATTTAATACAAGGGCGATTCGCCAAGGTTACCACGCCACAGAACAGCAGGAACACTCTGCCGCTGTCTTTCTAACCTCGAGCTTCACATTTGATAGTGCCGAGCAGGCAGCCAATAGGTTTGCCAATGAAGAGGAAGGTAACATTTATACGAGATTCACCAATCCCAATGTTCAAGCTTTTGAAGATAGATTAGCAGACCTAGAAGAGGCAGAATCTTGTATCGCTACTGCGAGCGGCATGTCTGCCATTTTTGCCGCCTTGATGGGTCTTCTTAAAGCTGGAGACCATATTGTCGCATCGCGTGACATGTTTGGTACCACCATTGTCCTGCTAAACACTATCGTAAATAAATTTAACATCGAGGTTACCTTTGTAGACTTGCCTAATATTAATTCTTGGAGAAATTCAGTTCAGAAGAATACCAAAATATTTTTACTGGAGACTCCGTCAAACCCTCTGGGTGATGTTGTCGATTTAGCGCTACTTTCAGCTTTATCAAAAGAACACAATATCTTATTAGCGGTGGACAACTGCATTATGACGCCTGCTCTGCAAAAACCTTTAAACCTAGGCGCAGATTTGGTTATCCATTCTGCAACAAAATATATTGATGGTCAAGGCCGTTGCCTAGCAGGTGCAGTGGCTGGGCGCAAAGAACATATCGATGAAATACGCAGTTTTTGTAGAGCAACCGGTCCAACACTGAGCGCTTTCAATGCCTGGGTCATGCTTAAAGGACTCGAAACGCTTTCATTAAGAATGAAGGCGCATTGTGACAATGCAATTAAACTTGCAGAGTGGCTACAGAACCAGGGATTCGTTCAAAAAGTTCACTATCTTGGCCTTCAGTCTCACCCTCACCATGATATTGCAAAGGCACAGCAATCTGGCTATGGGGGTATTGTCTCTTTTGAAGTTAAGGGCGGGAAAAAGGAAGCTTTCCGGATTATTAATAACACCAAAATGATCTCAATTACCGCAAATTTGGGTGACACAAAGAGCACCATTACGCACCCAGCAACCACTACTCATAACCGTCTTACAGAAGATGAAAGACGAAAAAGCAATATCTCAGATAATCTGGTTCGAATATCAGTTGGATTAGAGGATATAACTGATATTATCGCTGATTTGAAAGTCTAAGTTGAATTTCAGGGTTTAGCTAAGTGTGATAAAATCGCTCCACAGTAGCTATATCAAATGTTATGAGGCAAAGCAGTTATTCTTACGACGAACTTATCCAGTGCGGTAAAGGGGGATTATTTGGACCTGGTAATGCCCAGCTCCCCCAACCCCCGATGCTTATGTTTGACCGTATCACTGACATCAGTGAAACTGGCGGCGAGTATGGCAAAGGAGGGCTAACAGCTGAACTGGATATTAATCCGGATCAGTGGTTTTTCAACTGCCACTTTAATAATGACCCAGTCATGCCTGGCTGTCTTGGAGTTGACGCTATGTGGCAGTTGGTTGGATTTTATCTAGGATGGCTCGGAGGTCCTGGCAGGGGAAGGGCGCTAGGAGCTGGACAAATCAAATTTACCGGCCAGGTTTTGCCAACTAACAAGAAAATTACCTACAACGTAAACCTTTCCAGGGTGGTGGCTCGGAAACTCTACATGGGTATAGCTGACGCCACAATGGAAGCTGACGGGAAATTAATTTACGAAGCCACCAACCTTAAAGTAGGCTTATTCACTGACACCACTTCATTCTGATGAATCGCGTTGTCATAACAGGAATGGGCATTGTCTGCAGTTTAGGCAATAACAAATCTGAAGTCCTCAAATCCTTAAAAGAGGCAAAGTCTGGTATCGAGTATTGTGAGAAATACGCAGAAATGGGGCTACGGTCTCACGTCCATGGCTCAATTGCTGAGGTAGATACTAGCGACATTATTGACCGTAAGATGTTGCGCTTTATGGCGGATGCAGCAATCTACAATGCGGTTGCCCTTGATGAGGCAATCAAGCATGCAAATTTGAGTCCTGAAATAATATCAAACAATCGTACCGGCTTAATTATGGGCTCTGGAGGAGCGTCTAACCAAAATATAGTTGAGTCCGCCGACATATTAAGAAGCAAAGGTATAAAACGTGTAGGGCCTTATCGTGTTCCCCGCGCGATGGGGTCGACGACTTCTGCTTGTTTATCGACCTTGTTTCAAATCAAGGGCATTAATTACTCAATCAGCTCTGCCTGCTCGACCAGTGCTCACTGTATTGGAAACGCGATGGAACAAATCCAACTAGGGAAACAGGATGTTGTCTTTGCAGGCGGAGGCGAGGAGCTTGACTGGTCACTGACAATGCTATTTGACGCCATGGGTGCGCTTTCCTCAAAATACAACGACACACCTGGAAAGGCATCTCGCGCATATGACGCTGACCGGGACGGCTTTGTTATATCAGGCGGAGGCGGAGCCGTTGTTATGGAATCATTAGAGCACGCTGAGGCACGAGGCGCCAACATTATTGCTGAACTGGTAGGGTATGGCGCAACATCGGACGGCCATGACATGGTCGCGCCTTCTGGTGAAGGCGCAAAGAGATGCATGGAAATCGCAACAGCTAACGTAAATGGTCCAATCGACTATATCAATGCTCATGGCACCTCTACACCGGTTGGAGACATGAAGGAGCTTCAAGCCATCAAAGAAGTTTTTAAAGACAACATACCACTTATCGGCTCAACAAAGTCTCTATCAGGCCACGCACTTGGAGCGGCAGGTGTTAATGAGTCGATATACTCATTATTAATGCTTCAGAATGACTTTGTTGTTGAGTCAGTTAACATTGAAAAACTGGATGAAGAAGCTAAAGACATGCCTATTGTTAGAAAGAATCAAGATATTCAACTTAAGCGAATTCTGTCAAACAGTTTTGGTTTTGGTGGCACCAATGCATGCCTCGTTTTTGAACGCTTTGACGGATAAAGCTAAGGTCTAGCGTCAATCTCTTTCTTTTCTTTTTCTGAAGGCAGCATATCTTCTTTTGCAATGCCAAGAGCCAGAATCATTGAACTGGCAACGTATATTGATGAGTAGGTACCAATGACAACACCAATTATAAGTGCACCAGCAAAACTATGGATTACCTCTCCCCCTAAGAAATATAGAGCCAAAAGGACCAACAATGTTGTCAATGATGTCATTAATGTTCGAGCAAGTGTTTGATTCAGTGCATCATTTACAATCGGCTTTGGATCGGTATGCCGAGTAGAAAGAAAGTTCTCTCTAATACGGTCAAAAACCACTATCGTGTCATTGAGTGAATAACCAATAACAGCCAGCAGTGCCGCCAATACAGTTAAATCAAATTCTATCTGGAACAGAGAAAATACACCAAGCGTAATAACAACGTCATGGACTAGGGCGCTAATCGACCCTAAAGCAAAACGATACTCAAACCTCAATGCTACATAAATCAGAATGCCAATAAGCGCATAAAGCAAAGCCAATCCGCCATCATTAGTCAGCTCTTCCCCAACCTTGGGGCCAACAAATTCTACACGTCGCACATCAACATCTCCCCCGAGCATACGTATAATCGAAGAACTAAGCTTAGCTGAAGAAACCTCTTGGGGTTCGAGCTGGATTAAAACTTCAGTGTCAGAACCAAAATACTGCACATTAGTGCCTATGTAGTCAGCATCAGCGAGCTTTGTTCTAATCCCTTCAAGGTCTGCCGTCTGCTCGTAACCTATTTCAATCAAGGTGCCACCCGTAAAGTCAATCCCAAGCTTAAGTCCTTGCAGGCCAAGAGAAACAACTGATATCGCCAACAACAAAGCAGAAAAAATCAAAGCATACTTACGCTTGTTTATAAAATCTATAGTCGGCACTTTTAAAGATTTCAGACTCATATCGCTAATTCCTCTGTTTTTTTGCCACCATATATCAAGTTAATTATTGCCCTCGATACAATAATTGCAGTAAACATTGATGTGATAATGCCTATCGATAGCGTTACAGCAAAGCCTTTCACTGCACCAGTACCAAAACTAAATAAAACCAAAGCCGCAATTAGTGTCGTTATATTGGCGTCGGCAATCGTTAGCAAAGCTTTTCCATAGCCCATGGAAATCGCTTTTTGTATATTATTATTTGCGCGCAACTCTTCTTTTATACGTTCAAAAATAAGCACATTGGCATCAACCGCCATACCTACCGTTAGCACTATGCCGGCAATACCTGGCAACGTTAAGGTTGCCTGTATAAGGGACAGGATAGAGACAATTGTCACCAAATTAAGTGTGAGCGCAATATTTGCCACTAAACCAAAAACGCGATAGCGCCAACCCATAAAAACAAGCACTAGCACAAAGCCAACTAGAACTGACATCAAGCCCTTTTGAATATTATCAGCACCCAAACTAGGTCCAATAGTTCTCTCTTCAATTATTTCAATTGGGGCTGAAAGTGAACCGGCTCTTAATAGTAGTGCAAGGTTTCGAGCCTCTCTAGAACTAGCTATCCCTGTTATCTGGAATCTATTGGAAAAAATGCCCTGAATGGTTGCTGCGTTAATAATGTCCTGTGTTTTGCTACGATTCTTTATCGTCTCACCGTCCTTAAGAATCGTTTCAACTTTATTCTCGATGAACACAACAGCCATTCGATGCTGCACGTATTCCTTTGTAG
>CAJWNF010000008.1 GCA_913044155.1 uncultured Gammaproteobacteria bacterium | reverse complement strand
ATTTATTTAAGAGTAACAATTTAACAATTTATGTTTGATTGTTCGATATTAATCTTTTCGGAGAAAATAATGAAACTATATAAAGATATAACAAAGATTGCAATGGTTGCCAGTTTGGCTACCGCTATAAGTGGACCAACTTTTGCAGCAGATACAATTAAAGTGGGTATTCTTCATTCACTATCGGGAACCATGGCAATTAGTGAAACAACATTAAAAGATACAATGTTGATGTTAATTGAAGACCAAAACAAAAAAGGCGGTGTTCTTGGGAAACAATTAGAGGCAGTTGTAGTTGATCCTGCGTCAAACTGGCCTTTATTTGCTGAAAAAGCACGAGGTTTGATTGAAAAAGACAACGTCGATGCGATTTTCGGTTCGTGGACTTCTGTTTCTAGAAAGTCTGTCCTTCCTGTAATTGAAGAATTGAACAGTGTGTTTTTCTATCCGGTTCAATATGAAGGTGAAGAGTCATCTAAAAACGTGTTCTACACAGGTGCTGCTCCAAACCAACAGGCTATTCCAGCGGTGGATTACTTAATGAATGATATTGGTGTTGAGCGTTGGGTTCTTGCCGGTACGGACTATGTGTACCCGCGTACTACGAATAAAATTCTTAAGGCTTATCTAAAAGCAAAAGGTGTTGCTGATTCAGATATTATGATCAATTACACGCCTTTCGGTCACTCTGATTGGCAAACAATTGTATCTGACATCAAATCATTTGGTTCGGAAGGTAAGCAGACCGCTGTGGTTTCCACCATTAATGGCGATGCAAACGTACCTTTCTATAAAGAACTAGGTAACCAAGGTATTGATGCATCTGATATTCCTGTAGTTGCATTCTCGGTTGGCGAGGAAGAGCTTTCTGGTTTGGATACCGCTCCACTTGTTGGTCATCTTGCTGCATGGAACTATTTTATGAGTGTTGATGCAGAATCAAATTACGAGTTTATTGATAAATGGACGGCATTTATTGGAGATGATGAGAGAGTAACTAACGACCCAATGGAAGCACACTATATTGGTTTTAATATGTGGGTAAAGGCGGTTGAGAAGGCAGGCACAACAGATGCTGATGCTGTACAAGAGGCTATTATCGGCATAACTACACCAAATCTATCTGGTGGCGTTTCTGCGATGATGCCTAATCATCATATCACCAAACCAGTATTAATTGGTGAAATCCAAGATGATGGTCAATTTGACATTATTTGGGAGACTTCAGGTCTTGTTGCCGGTGATGCGTGGTCAGATTTTTTACCAGGTTCTAAGGACTTGATAGCAGACTGGAGAAAACCATTAAGTTGTGGAAACTACAATGTTAAAACAGCTAAGTGTTCTGGTCAGAACTACTAGATTCTGAATCATTAGTAATAAACGGCGCCATCTAATTGATGGCGCCTTTTAGTTATATAAATAAAATAATGAAATCAAAAAATTTTCTATCTTGGCAGCGTTGTGCAAGCCTATTCTCTCTATTTTTTCTTATAGTGGGAGTCTTTTCTCCTTTGCAGAGTTTTGCCAAGGAAGAGAATTTTCAAGACCTTCTAAATCAATTGTCAACTAAAGATTTTTCAGAGAAATTCAACATTGTTGAAGAGATTGTGCAGAAGAATAATCCCGAAACTAAATTTATTCTTAATGCATTGTTGGAGGGAAAAATTTATTCAATTAAAAGTACAAAAAAAGTTGTTTTTACTGTCAAAGAGAACAAAAAATTTACAACTACCGGCTTGGTCAACAACGAACCTTTGGGCGTCTTTACTAAGAGTGAAGTTACCAAGGTCAGAATTAACAATAAGATTCGCAAAAAAATTAAGACCAGTCTTGCATTATTGGACTTGACTCATCCAGATGAATCGATCCGATTAGATGCGGTTAAGAGTACTTACAAAAGTATTAGCAAGGAAGTTGTTAATACAATGCAATTGTTGCTAAAAACAGAGGAAAGTGAAGTTGTAAGAAATTCTATGTTTGTTGTTATTAGTGTTTACAATTTGCACAGCGATAATCCTTCAGAACGCATTAAGGCAATTGAAAATCTAAAGGGGAATTTAGAGCCTATTGTCAAAGTTCAGCTAAAGAAGCTAGTAGACAATGATTTGAATGAAGGGGTCAGACTAAAGGCACAAAAGGCGCTGGAAATAATTGACTCAAGAATAGACATAAATAAAACCTTCGAAACTTTATTTTTTGGGATTAGTTTTGGCTCTGTTTTGATTTTAGCAGCAATTGGTTTGGCAATTACCTTTGGGGTGATGGGTGTAATTAACATGGCCCATGGAGAATTAATTATGTTGGGGGCATATACCACCTATGTTGTTCAATTGTTAATGCCAAATCATATTGGATTATCAATTTTTGTAGCAATTCCTGTGGCGTTTTTAGTTTCTGCTCTGGTTGGCATAATAATTGAGAGAGGAATTATTCGTCTCTTGCATGGCAGGGTGTTAGAAACCTTGCTTGCCACGTTTGGTGTAAGTTTAGTGTTGCAGCAAATTGTTCGCACAATATTCTCGCCATTAAATCGTGCGGTAAAAACCCCAGAGTGGATGTCGGGTGCGCTAGAGGTTAACGGCATCCTTTCTTTGACATATAGCAGAATGTATATCATTGCTTTTTGTTTGATTGTATTTTTTATTCTTGTTTTGGTTCTAAAGAAAACTTCATTAGGGTTACAAGTGAGAGCCGTATCGCAAGACAGAAATATGGCTCGAGCTATGGGGGTTCGCTCAAATTGGGTTGATGCAATGACATTTGGTTTAGGATCCGGAATTGCTGGAATTGCTGGAGTAGCGTTGTCACAACTTACAAACGTTGGTCCAAATCTAGGCCAAGCTTACATTATTGATTCTTTTATGGTTGTAGTGTTTGGTGGTGTCGGGAATTTATGGGGGACATTAATAAGTGGTCTTAGTTTGGGAATTATTAATAAATTTATGGAGCCCTGGTTTGGAGCAGTTTTAGCTAAAGTCTTCATATTAGTATTTATCATATTGTTTATTCAGAAAAGACCCAGAGGTTTGTTTCCCCAAAAAGGAAGATCTGCGGAGGTTAACTAATGTTGCTTTCTAGAATATTAATAAATGACAAAGGAGGAAAAATATTTCTTCTAATTCTTCTGCTGGTTACTGTTTTGATACCATTTCTTAATTTGACATTGACTGCAGACAATCCTTTTTATGTATCAACTTATACAGTAACCATTTTAGGGAAATATTTAACTTATGCATTACTAGCGATTGCTGTAGACCTTGTGTGGGGGTATTTAGGTATTCTTAGTCTTGGTCACGGTGCATTTTTCGCATTGGGTGGTTACGTGATGGGTATGTATCTCATGAGACAAATCGGTGATAGAGGTGTTTATGGAGACCCTGTATTACCTGACTTCATGGTTTTTCTTGACTGGAAGGAACTTCCATGGTTTTGGAACGGTTTTGATCAATTATGGTTTGCAGTAATTATGGTGATGTTAATTCCAGGTGCGCTGGCATTTATTTTTGGTTGGTTCGCATTTCGTTCTAGAGTAACAGGGGTTTATCTTTCAATTATGACGCAGGCAATGGTGTACGCATTAATGCTTTCTTTTTTCAGAAATGAACTCGGATTTGGCGGCAATAATGGGTTGACTGATTTTAAAGATATTTTAGGGTTTAGCTTACAACTTGAAAGCACTCGAATTGGTTTGTTTATTGCATCATCAGTGGCCCTAGCTGGGGGCTATTTAGCCAGTAGGGCTATTACTAATTCACGACTTGGTCGCGTTGCTGTTGCTATTAGAGATGCCGAAGATAGAGTGAGATTTATTGGTTATCGTGTTGAATACGTTAAATTATTTATATTTACGTTTTCAGCTATTTTAGCTGGTATTGCTGGTGCATTATATGTTCCACAAGTAGGTATTATAAATCCGGGAGAGTTTTCGCCAATTACTTCTATTGAAATTGTTATATGGGTGGCAATTGGTGGTCGCTACACCCTCTATGGCGGTGTAATTGGTGCATTATTAGTAAATTATTCAAAAACCGTCCTTACAAGCGCCATGCCGGAGATTTGGCTATTTGCCTTGGGCGGCTTATTTATTGCAGTAACCATGTTTCTTCCCAAAGGTATTGCAGGATTGTTAAGTACAAGAGGCACTAAACGATGATAGCGTCACGATATGGTGCACCAAAAATTCGCCCTTTTTTTGAAAGATCAGCACCCACAAGAAATATAGATTTACATAAAGATATAGCTCTTTATCTCGAAGACATTACAGTCAGTTTTGATGGTTTTAAGGCAATAGACTCTCTAAGCTTGTATGTTAAAAAGAATGAGCTACGTTGTATTATCGGCCCCAATGGCGCTGGAAAAACAACCATGATGGATATTGTCACAGGAAAAACTCGTCCTGACAATGGTAGCGCATGGTTTGGTCAAAACTTTAATTTACTAGCCCATTCTGAAGACGAGATTGCAAGAGCTGGCGTGGGTCGGAAATTTCAAAAACCTACAGTTTTTGAAAATTTAACAGTTTTTGAAAATCTAGAATTAGCTATGGACACTGACAAGCGTGTCTTTTCGACATTGCTTGCACATTTAAACTCCTCAGAAATAGAGTCTATAGAATTGGTAATGGAGAAAATTAATCTTTCTGCACAAAGCAAAGATTTTGCTGGCTCACTTTCACATGGTCAAAAGCAGTGGTTAGAGATTGGCATGTTGTTAATGCAAAATGCCCAACTCTTATTGATTGATGAGCCTGCAGCAGGTATGACGCATCAAGAAATGGACAAAACTATCGAACTCTTGCAGACTTTAAGGAAAAAACATACAATTATAGTGGTAGAGCATGATATGGATTTTGTAAGATCTATTGAAAGCCCTGTAACTGTGCTACATCAAGGAAGTATCTTGGCTGAAGGTGACATGAAACAAATTCAAAACAACCCCGAGGTTGTTGAAGTTTATTTAGGTAAGTAGAGTGATTGAGATAACAAAATTGAACCAGTACTATGGTGAAAGCCATACCCTCCGGGACCTGAGCCTTAACATTATTGAAGGCGACTGTGTTGCTATAATGGGACGTAATGGAGTTGGGAAAACGACACTAGTCGAAAGCATTATGGGTCTTCTTCATATAGAGAGCGGAATTATTAATTTCCAGGGCATTGATATTTCTCGTAACTCTTCTGAAAGTAGAGCTCCAATGGGTATTGGATATATTCCACAAGGAAGAAGGATTTTTCCTCGTTTAACTGTTGAAGAGAATTTGAGAATTGGATTGCGATCAAGAAATGATAAGTCTAAAGTGATTCCTGAATTTATTTATGATCTTTTTCCTGTTTTAAAAGATATGTTAAAACGTCAAGGTGGAGATCTTTCAGGTGGGCAGCAACAACAGTTAGCCATTGGAAGGGCGCTTGTAATAGATCCAAAGTTACTAATATTAGATGAGCCTACTGAAGGAATACAGCCGAATGTAATTCTTGAAATCTGTGAAATTATACGAAATTTAAATAAAGAAATAGGCATGACAGTAATTTTGGTTGAGCAAAAATTACCAATTGCAAGAAAGGTTGCTGATAAGCTTGTGATTCTCGATAGAGGTTCAAATGTTTATTCAGGATTAATGAGTGAACTAGATGATAAACTTATTAAAAAGTATTTAACTGTATAGGAGTGCAGAAATATGTTTAGAAGTTTAAGGAAGATTTACATTTATTCTTTTCCCCTATTTACTATTAACTCAGTTTTGGCGCATGAATCAATGGAACATGTGTTGGGTTATAGCCACCAACCAACAAGCCAATTGGAGTTGATTGGAATTTTATTGATAATTTCTTCACCGATATTAATATTTATTTATCTAAAACAACTAAATAATCGCAAAACCGAGTGATGTCTGCGTTTATATAATTATGGACAATTCTGCACAAAATGGATGGATTGCGGAACTCGAATTACGTTTTTCTAAAAGCAAATCTAAAACTTTTCTATCAACAAGAAAACACATCGGTCCATTAACTATCCAGAGGCCATTTTATCCTGAGGGCGACTTGTGTCACTTATATCTATTACATCCACCAGGAGGTATAGTTGGTGGAGACCAGCTCTCAATTGAAGTTAATACAGATTCAAACTCCAGCTCTTTATTGACAACACCAGGAGCTACTAAAGTTTATAGAACGAGTGACCATAAACACTCAACTATTAATCAAAATTTTATTGTTGCAGAAGACAGCTCTTTTGAGTGGTTGCCAATGGAAACTATTGTCTTTCCAGGTGCTAATTCACAGTTTTCTTCGAAACTATTATTGTCTGGCAATGCAAGAGTTGCGGCATGGGAGGTATACTGTTTAGGTAGACCTGCAATTAATGAATCTTTTGATTTCGGAAGTCTGAACTTTAGTCTTGAGCTGTGGAGAGATGGCATGCCAATCTTGTTGGATAAGTTAATGATTGATAAAACAGAGTTAGAGAGTGTAGTGGGTTTGAGAGGTTTTCCAGTTTTTGGTACATTTATTATTAGTAAAACAAACAAGAAAGTACTGGAGACAGTTCGCACTATGATGATTGAGACAGACAGCTGCGTCACCGGAGTGACGCAAATTGAAGATATTATTATTGTTAGAAGTCTTGCAAAGAAAACTTATCTTGTGCAGGATTTATTTAAAAAAATTTGGCAAACTGTTCGGCCATTAGTTTTTGAAAGAGAGGCCTCAATACCCAGAATATGGGCAACATAATTTTTAAGGCATATACATATGGATTTAACACCTAGAGAAAAAGACAAATTAATTATATTTACGGCTGCTTTATTGGCAAAACAACGAAAAGATAGAGGAGTTAAGTTAAATTATCCTGAGACAATAGCTCTTATTTCATCTGCAATACTGGAAGGAGCAAGAGATGGCAAAAGTGTTGCAGAATTAATGGAATATGGAAGACAAATATTGACAGAGGAGGATGTAATGGATGGGGTTGCATCAATGATTCCAGATATACAGGTTGAAGCGACTTTTCCTGACGGCACAAAACTTGTCACTGTTCACAACCCAATTCAGCCTCTCAAGGAATCTGACAGTATGGACAAGAATGAAAAAGATGTGCTGATTCCTGGAGAGTTGATTATTAAGATGTCTGATGAAATAGAACTAAATCTAGATCGTAAGCGTATTAGGATTGTAGTTGCAAATCATGGTGACAGGCCGATACAAGTTGGCTCTCATTTTCACTTTTATGAAACAAATTCCGCTCTTCATTTTGAAAGAGAGAAAGCTAAAGGTTTTAGGTTGAATATCCCTTCTGGGACAGCAGTAAGATTTGAACCCGGACAAGAAAGAAAGGTTGAATTGGTTGAGTATGACGGAGAAAAAGTTGTATACGGCTTTAATGCAAAAGTTATGGGGAAATTATGAGTAATATTTCAAGAAAAGCATATGCGGAAATGTATGGACCTACTGTTGGAGACAAGGTTCGTTTAGGAGATACTGAGTTATATATTGAAGTAGAAAAGGATTTAACTACCTATGGCGAGGAAGTTAAATTTGGTGGAGGTAAAGTTATCCGTGACGGCATGGGGCAAAGTCAACTTTGCAGCAAAGATGTTGCTGATGTTGTTATTACTAACGCCCTTATTCTTGACCATTGGGGCGTTATTAAAGCGGACATTGGTATCAAGAATGGTCGTATTGTGGGCATAGGAAAGTCCGGTAACCCGGACATACAACCTAATATAGACATTGCTATTGGCGCAGGAACTGAAATAATTGCCGCGGAAGGTCAAATTGTAACTGCAGGCGGGATTGACGCACATATCCATTTTATTTGCCCACAACAAGTTGAAGACGCCTTAATGTCGGGCATTACAACCATGTTGGGTGGTGGAACTGGCCCCTCAGCTGGCACCAATGCAACGACATGTACGCCAGGTCCATGGAATATACATAGAATGCTAGAGGCGGCAGAAGATTTACCAATGAATTTGGGTTTTATGGGCAAAGGTAATGCAAGTCTACCAAAGCCATTGGAAGAGCAAGTTTTGGCTGGAGCTATGGGTTTAAAGCTCCATGAAGACTGGGGAACTACACCTGCCGCTATTGATAATTGTTTATCTGTAGCAGAGAATTTCGATGTCCAGGTCGCAATCCATACTGATACTCTAAATGAATCGGGTTTTGTTGAAGATACATTGGCTGCATTGAAGGGTCGAACTATTCATACTTATCACACAGAGGGTGCAGGGGGAGGCCACGCTCCTGACATTATCAAGGCTTGTGGTCATAGTAACGTATTGCCATCTTCAACCAACCCAACACGCCCATATACAGTCAATACAGTAGATGAGCATTTAGATATGCTGATGGTTTGTCATCATCTGGACCCATCTATAGCCGAAGATGTTGCTTTTGCAGAGTCACGTATAAGACGAGAAACAATTGCAGCTGAAGATATTCTTCACGATTTAGGAGCTTTCTCAATGATATCTTCAGACTCTCAAGCAATGGGTCGGGTTGGGGAGGTAATTACTCGAACCTGGCAAACTGCCAATAAAATGAAAATTCAGCGAGGATCTTTGGAAGAAAAAGACACTGAAAATGACAATTACAGAGCCAAAAGATACATTGCCAAGTATACAATTAACCCTGCAATAACACATGGCATAGCGCATGAAGTAGGTTCATTAGAAGTTGGCAAGTTAGCTGACCTTGTGTTATGGAAGCCTAAGTTTTTTGGTGCCAAGACAAGTCTGATTATCAAGGGTGGCATGATAGTTGCTGCTGCTATGGGAGACCCGAATGCCTCCATACCTACGCCTCAGCCGGTTCACTATAGGAAAATGTTTGGTAGTTTTGGAATTGCAAGGCTTAACACAAAGATGACTTTTCTTTCTCAGGCAAGTATTGATGCTGATATTGTCAGTAAGCTTGGCCTCAGATCGTTAATTGGAGCAACAAAAGATTGTAGAAATGTTAAGAAATCTTCAATGATTCATAATAACTATCAACCAAATATTGAGGTTGACCCTCAAACTTACGAGGTCAAAGCGGACGGAGTTTTGCTGACATGTGAGCCTGCAGATGAATTAGCTTTGGCTCAGAGATATTTTTTATTCTGACAATGAAGGAGTTCCAAACAAAAATTACAGAATCTCAAAAGATAGCTGGAACCGTAACTCTGACTCTAGACCAGAGAGTAAAAAGTCGACTTAGAGTACATCTAGATAGTGGTGAGGAAATAGGAATTTTTATGCAAAGAGGCAGTATTCTTGAGCATGGAGATTTGATCACAACGGAAGGTGGCTTTGTTGTCAAAGTTATAGCTGCACCAGAACAAATTTCCTCGATCTATAGTGAAGATCAATTATTGTTGTCACGTATATGCTACCACCTTGGAAATCGCCATGTTGAGCTACAAATCACTCAAAAAAGTGTGCATTATAGGCATGACCATGTTTTAGATGAAATGGTAAGAAGTTTTGGACTTATCGTGGTTTCTGAGTTACTGCCTTTTCAGCCAGAGAAAGGCGCATACAAATCGCAATCTTTTACTCATGATCACCACCACTAGTATAAGCTCTGTTGGACTCTTAAGATTAATGAGTTTAGTGAGCCCATCACTACCAATTGCCGGTTTTACCTATTCACAAGGCATAGAGAAGGCCTTTGAAAATGGATGGGTGACCGACAAGAATAACTCTTTTCAATGGATAAGTGAGCAACTCACTTGTGGTTTGGCTTATACAGACCTGCCAATATTGAAAAGATTATTTGATGCTTGTAAGATTAACGATAAAGCAGAGGTCAATAAGTGGGGTGCAATATTGCTTGCTTACCGTGAGACCAGTGAATTAAGACAGGAGGAAATTAACCGTGGTCGTGCTCTCACTAAAATTCTAGAAGGGCTAGATAATTCAATTATTGATGATTGGAAAAATACAATCAATAAAAACTATTTATCTGGTTTTGCATTGGTTGGAGTTAAATGGCAAATTCCTGTTTATGAATTATTACTTGGATATTGTTGGTCTTGGATTGAGAATCAGGTTTCTGCTGTGGTAAAGATAATCCCACTTGGGCAAACACAGGGGCAACAATTAATTCACGACTTGTTAGAATTAGTTCCAGATATTGTTAAACAGTCAGCTAAATTAGATGAAATTGATATAGGCAGGTCTCAACCTGCATTGGCAATTGCCAGTAGTCAACATGAAATACAGTACACCAGAATATTTAGATCATAGGGGAGTAATATGAACAATAAACAGCCGTTACGTGTAGGTATTGGAGGTCCTGTAGGTTCAGGTAAAACCGCACTTTTAGACGTGCTATGTAAAGCTATGCGTGAATCTTATCAAATAGCCATAGTAACAAATGATATTTACACGCAAGAGGACGCAATGTTCTTAACAGAAAGTAAGGCTCTAGATGCTGATAGGATTATTGGAGTTGAAACTGGAGGGTGTCCCCATACTGCTATAAGAGAAGACGCCTCAATGAATTTAACTGCTATTGAAGATTTAAGCGAAAAATTTAAGGATTTAGATATTGTATTTGTTGAAAGTGGGGGTGATAATCTATCAGCTACTTTTAGTCCCGAGTTGGCTGATATTACTATTTATGTGATTGATGTGGCCGAGGGGGAAAAGATACCTAGAAAGGGCGGACCAGGTATCACGCGTTCTGACTTATTGGTTATCAATAAAATTGATTTAGCACCCTATGTAGGAGCCTCATTGGAGGTTATGGAAAAAGATTCCAAGAGGATGCGGGGGAAAAGACCATTTGTATTTACAAATCTAAAAAAATCTGTTGGCGTTGAAAAAATAATTAGCTTTATCGAAGAAGAAGGTATGTTGTAGTTCTTGACTAAAATGTTTACGGATCGATGAAAATTTCATGATATGAAAAATAAATATTTACAGATAGAATATTGGTTATTAGTAAGCTAAAATCCGCCTACCAAATAAGAGTTTGAAGTTTTCATTCAACACTATAATATGCCTATTAGGGATAAATTTTTTCTATTACCTCTTTTTTATTGAGTAGTATGAAATACCACATAA
>CAJWNF010000007.1 GCA_913044155.1 uncultured Gammaproteobacteria bacterium | reverse complement strand
CATAAAACGCCTCGCTATATAAAATAACTAATATCTATTTTCTAAAAAGCGTTTTATTTGACTAATATACAGCCTTAGCTGGATTTCTATTTATAACTTCTTCAAGAGTTTCCGGAACCTTTGTAAGATTTCTCGTTATAATCATCTTATTCGCGAGACCGTTGTCTTGTTTTTTTCTCATAAGACAAACAAACGGCTTAATTAAATTAAATATAAGAAACAATTCCATGAAATTATTTTCAACCATTAGATTCCTAAAACTCCTTGCAATAATCCTTTTAAGTTTCAATGCAAATGCTGAAGAGCCACGCTTCTATATACCCGATGCTCCAGAAATTGGTGCCGCCTCCTATGTTGTTATGGACCATAATTCTGGGCAAATCATAGCATCAAACAATGAAAATGAAAGAAGAGCTCCTGCAAGCCTAACAAAATTAATGACATCATATGTCGTTTTTCAGCGCATTAAAGAGGAGTTCATTAGCCTGGATGATGAAGTAAAAATAAGCGAAAAAGCCTGGCAAACTGGAGGATCAAAAAGCTTCATTGAGGTTGGCAATAATATCAAACTTGAAATACTACTTAAAGGCATGATTATTCAGTCTGGCAATGACGCCTCTGTTGCCCTTGCTGAGCATGTTGCCGGATCTGAGGGCACCTTTGTGCTGTTTATGAATGACTACGCACAGCAACTAGGAATGCTTAATAGTCGCTTTGAAAACTCTTCTGGACTGCCACACGAAGACCAATACACTACAGCCAAAGATATAGCAATACTCTCCTCAGCAATGATTCGTGAGTTTCCCGACCTCTATAAATGGTATAGCGAGAAGGAATTTACATACAACAATATCAAGCAAACTAACCGTAACAAACTTCTATGGAAAGATAGCACCGTTGATGGATTAAAAACTGGCTGGACTCAGCGAGCTGGCTACTGTCTTGTAGCGAGTGCTAACAGAGTGGGTATGAGACTTATTTCTGCAGTTCTTGGCTCCGAAAATTCTTCAGTTCGTTTGGCTGAAACTGAAAAACTGTTGGATTATGGCTTCCGCTTCTTTGAAACCCAGTCAATAGATGATGTCTCCCAAGAAGTGCCTGTTTATAAATCAAAAAAAAGCAATATAAGAGTTGGCGTCAAAGGGTCATCATACCTCACCTTGCCTCGCAATCAATTTAAGTACGTTACTCATACAATCAATCTAGACGAAACACTTATAGCGCCTATAGCCCAAGGCGAAAGCGTCGGAGAGCTTGTTCTAAGTTTTAATGATGAAACCTTGGCAAAATTCCCATTAATCGCTCTTGAAGAAGCGCCTGAGGCTGGTTTTTTTGCGAGAATAATTGACACCATTAAATTACTCTTCTGACAATTCAATGGTTTACCTTAACGGTAATTTCATACCTAAAAATAAAGCATATGTTTCTGTCATGGATAGAGGTTTTCTGTTCGGTGATGGTGTATACGAAGTTTTCCCTGTCTACGGAAAAGCAATAGTTGGCGAAGAGTTGCATCTTAGACGCCTCCAAGAAGGCCTAGAAGCAATCAACATTGTTAATCCATACAGCAATAAAAACTGGAGCCAGCTTATTAGGGAGTTAATTTCTTATCATCAAGATTATCAAAATCAGTCAATATATCTACAAATTAGTAGAGGCTGTGATGACGATAGAAAGCACA
Source organism: uncultured Gammaproteobacteria bacterium (assembly GCA_913044155.1). The sequence goes on along the minus strand of CAJWNF010000007.1, from coordinate 9,561 downwards.
CACATGGCGATTTAATTCCAACTGTCTATATGCAATCAACTCCATTTACTAGCAAGTCAAAAAATGACCTACTAAAAGGCTCATCTGCAATTACGCGAAACGACATCCGTTGGAATCAATGCAACACCAAATCAATCTCATTAATAGCCAACATAATGTATGCTCAGGAAGCTAAAAATTATCAAGCTGAAGAGACTATTCTATGCCGCAACGGAGTTATAACTGAATGCTCTAGTTCAAACATATTCATTGTTAGTAATGGTTGTATTTATACGCATCCAGAGGGTCAGCATATATTATCAGGGGTAACCAGGAAAATTGTTTTAAATTGCGCTAATGATTGCCAAATATCGGCAAAAGAGAAAACGTTTACAAAACAAGAATTGATGAAAGCTGAAGAGGTCTGGATTACTAGCTCTACCAGAGAAATTATGCCTATAACTTCAATTGATGGGATTTTGATTAATGGCGGCAAGATTGGTGATATTTGGTCGCTTATTTATGATCGCTATCAAGAATTAAAACTTATCAATTGAGTGTTAGCTTTTACTAGTTTATTTAGCATTAAAAAATAATTGCAATAACCAAATCTAGTAAAATGTGTCTGTGGTGTCGAGGGTATTCCGACAATGAATAGTTATGAACCCCGCCAGGCCCGGAAGGGAGCAACGGTAATAATTTTTTTGTGTGTTGGCTTCTATTCTCGGCACTACACTGTTTGCAACCTTAATTTAGCCCTTTTTTTTGAATGAGCAAAAATTACCAAGTTTTAGCGAGAAAATATAGACCCCATATGTTTGAGGAGATGGTCGGCCAATCACACACAATAAAAACACTCGTCAATGCATTAAATAGTAACAACCTTCATCACGGCTTTATATTTACTGGAACCAGAGGAGTTGGTAAAACTTCTATAGCACGAATTTTTGCAAAATCAATCAACTGTGAAAAAGGCGTTAGCGCAAATCCCTGTTGCAAGTGTGAGACTTGCATTGAAATTGACAAAGGGCAATCTGTCGACCTAATTGAGCTTGACGCTGCATCTCACACTGGGGTAGACCATATGCGTGAGATTCTTGAAAATGCGCAATACATGCCTACAAAAGATCGCTTTAAAGTCTACCTTATTGACGAAGTCCATATGCTCTCAAAGAGTAGCTTTAACGCCCTACTTAAGACTCTAGAAGAACCACCAAGCCATATCAAGTTTTTATTGGCAACGACCGACCCACAAAAGCTTCCAATTACGGTCCTCTCTCGTTGCCTGCAATTTAACTTAAACAAGCTCACGCAAGATGAAATTCTTGCGCAGCTTAAATTCATTATGGATTCCGAAAACCTTAAATTTGAAGAGTCAGCTTTGTTTAAAATTGCTGCATTCGGCAACGGTTCAATGAGAGACGCCCTTAGCCTTCTAGATCAGTCTATTTCGTTCGGCAATGGTAGCGTTATGGAGAAAGACATCAAGGCAATGCTTGGGCTCGTTCATCAAGATGATATCGTCAAGCTTGCAGGTCTAATTATCGAAAGAAATGCTGATAAAGTTATCTCGTTTGTCAATGAACTTGCTCATCGTGGCGAAAACCTCTCCAATGTACTCAAAGACTTAACTTCACTTATCCATCAAATCTCTATCGCGCAGATGCTGCCTCAAAACATCCAATCTAGCGTCGAAATCACTACCCTTGCAGAGAAAATATCCTTACAAGACTTGCAACTCTTTTACCAAATAGCAATCAATAGCCAAAAAGACCTTGGCTATGCACCTAGCGAACAGATTGGACTAGAAATGACCCTTCTTCGAATGATCGCGTTTCATTCAGAATTCAATTTAGAAAAAAAAACGCTAAAAATTGACGCCAACCATAAAGATAACAAAAAATCCATTTCTGCGACTAAATCAAAAAAGCATAAGCCTACTAAAAAAGAAATAATTCTTAAAAAGGAAGGCAATACAATCAATAATTCGGACAATAAACCTAGATTAAATGGAAATAGATTAAACAATCAGAAAGACTGGGAAAGAGTTATCCAGACTCTGCCTTTTAGTGGCGCTGCAAAGACTCTCGTTAAAAATACATTATTTGCCAGCCTTAAAGACGAAGAATTAACCCTTACCCTGGATAAACAGTACAACAACTTGCTAACAAGCAGGACACAAAAATCAATCGAAAAGATATTATTTGAACACTTCGATATAATGACTTTATTGATTGAAATTGAGCAAATTGAAGATCAAACTTTGTCACAAAAAGAGACGCTTAAAATGAGACAATTAAAGGAAAAGACTGAACAACAATTTCTAAACGATAAGGGCGTCAAAGTGCTTCAAGAGGCATTCAATGTTAAGGCTGATATTAAATCAATTAAACCTTTATAAGGAGAAATAAATATGTTTAAAGGCGGTATGGCAGGTATGCTGCAAAAAGCTAAACAAATGCAAGAAGACATGAAAATCGCGCAGCAGGAGATTAAACTGATTTCTTGTCAAGGAGTAGCGGCATCCGGAGCAATCAAGATTAACCTTGGCGGACATTATCAGACAACTAGCATTGAGATTGATGATAGCCTATTGGATGACAAGAACTTGCTAGAGGATTTGATAATGGCAGCTTACAATGACGCATCTAGACAAGTTAAAGAGATAAGCGATGAAAAACTCAAAAAAGCAACAGGAGGGATCGATTTGCCTCTTTAAGTTTGAGCGCAAATTTATTTATGATTGAAAAACTAAACAAGGCATTCACTATACTTCCAGGTGTTGGGGCAAAAAGCGCACAACGCTTTATCTATCATCTACTTGAAAGAGATAGACAGGGAGGACTAGAACTTGCCAAAGCCCTTGTTGAAGCAATGGAAAACGTAAAAAATTGCAAAAGATGTCGCACACTATCTGAAAAAGAACTTTGCGATATCTGCGCTAACGATGTCCGCGACAACACTCAGATTTGTATTGTAGAGACTCCTGCCGATATTTATGCGATAGAAAAAAGTGGCGCCTATTCGGGCAAATATTTTGTCTTGAGTGGCTACCTGTCTCCAATTGACGGTATAGGTGTTGCGGAACTTGGACTTGATGAGCTCGAGAAGCTACTCAAGAATCACCAGGTCAATGAAATCATTCTTGCTACAAATGCTACAATCGAGGGAGAAGTTACTGCTCATTATATTAACAGCTTGGCTAAAAAATTCAACATAAACACTACAAGAATAGCGCACGGAATTCCTCTCGGAGGGGAACTAGAATATACCGACATTAACACGATTGCTCATGCTCTTTCAGGTCGTAAACAGTACGACTAGCTCTTGATTAAAACCCTACGCTAGAAGGATATCTTCACCCCAGCTATATATTGATGAAAGTAAACCACAAAAGTATATGCTACTAAGCCCATACCAATGAAAATAAAATCGTTACTCATTGGGTAAGTGGTATTTGAGGTGGTAGTAATTTTTTTCGTAAACAACATATCAACAATACAATAAATGGCAAAAGAGGAAAATAACAGGGTTGTCCGCAAATCTCCGTTAGCAAGTAGGTGCGTAAAAGCCCAGATAAGTATCCCTATAAACATTGGATGCTTAAATTTTTGGAAAAAATTTGTCCTTCTACTGCCCGGCATAAGAAAAATCATCGCAATAGGCATCAAAACTAAAGCCAATCCACTACTATAAGGAAGCGAACTCCACAACGTGGTGGTGTTGGCTATCTGAAAACCATAAATAATGACAATAAAACCAAGCAGGGCCAATAAAGAAAATAAGCCGCTATATAGACTCACGCCTAGACGGCTAATCAACAAAGGTTTGACTGGGGTAATTGGAATCATGTGAGTTCCAAAAAATAGCACTAAACCAACAATAAATAATTTCATTTGCACTAATTTATTAATCCATACTATTTGTAAGTGATTATACCTATCTTGATAAAAAAGTTCATATTAAGCCATATTATTTACTCTAATGAATATGACATTTTTAAAAACTTTTAATCACCCTAATAAATTAAAGTAGAAGTTAAATTGTTGATAGTTATTGTATAATATGACAGTTTTATCCAACATCGCGACAACATGGAAAAAACATACAGTCCTGAGCAAATTGAAGCAAAATATCGCGATGTATGGGAGCAAGGCGATTTCTTCTCATCAAAGTCAAGCGGTTCCAACCAAAATGTATTCAGCATAGTCCTCCCTCCCCCAAATGTTACGGGTAGCTTACATATGGGACATGCATTTCAGCATACCATCATGGACGTCTTGACACGATACCATCGAGCTATAGGAGATCAAACCTTATGGCAACCTGGAACTGACCATGCCGGAATTGCAACACAAATGGTAGTTGAAAGGCAACTAGCAAGAGAAAACAAAACTCGTCACGACCTTGGAAGAGAGAAATTCATCGAAAAAATTTGGGATTGGAAAAATAAGTCCGGCGGCACGATTACATCGCAGATGCGGCGTCTTGGAACGTCAGTTGACTGGCAAAGAGAGAGGTTCACGATGGATACGAAGCTCTCAGATGCGGTACAAAAAGTCTTTATTGATCTCTATAACGAAGGATTAATATATCGTGGCAAAAGATTGGTTAACTGGGATCCTGTTTTATTGACAGCGGTATCTGACCTAGAAGTAATAAGCTCGGAAGAGACAGGCTCGTTATGGCATCTGCGCTATCCAATAGCCGGCTCCAACGAAATTTTGATTGTCGCCACAACCAGACCTGAGACGATGCTTGGCGATAGCGCCGTTGCGGTTCACCCTGATGACACAAGATATCAACATTTAATCGGCAAAAAAGTAATTTTACCGCTAGCTGATCGGCAAATCCCTATCATAACAGATGAATATGTAGATATGGAGTTTGGCACTGGCTGCGTCAAGATTACCCCTGCGCATGACTTTAATGACTACGATGTAGGTTTAAGACACAATCTCGAAATGATTAACGTCTTTACAGATGATGCGAAAATAAATAATCTTGCTCCTAAAGATTATCAAAATCTAGACCGCTTTGAGGCTCGAAAACAAATAGTAATGGATCTAGAAAAACTTGATTTAATTGAAAGGATAGATCCTCACACTTTGATGGTACCAAGAGGTGATCGTACAAATAGCGTAATTGAACCATATATGACTGATCAATGGTTCGTCAAAATTAAGCCCTTAGCAGTACCTGCTATCGATGCCGTTAAGAATGGTGATATCCGTTTTGTTCCGAGTAATTGGGAGAAAACTTATTACAACTGGATGGAAAATATCGAGGATTGGTGTATCTCTAGACAGATTTGGTGGGGCCATAGGATACCTGCATGGTATGACGAAGCGGGTAAGATTTATGTAGCAAATAGTCTGGAAGAAGCCCAAAAACAAGCCGGCAAGGGTGCTAAATTAACCCAGGATGAAGATGTCCTAGATACATGGTTCTCTTCTGCCTTATGGCCATTCTCGACGCTTGGTTGGCCGGAAAAGACACCTGAACTGGCGCTCTTTTATCCTACAAGCGTTCTAGTTACAGGGTTTGATATCATTTTCTTCTGGGTTGCCAGGATGATTATGTTTGGGTTAAAGTTTGCTGATAATGTGCCATTTAAAGATATCTATATTACTGGCCTAATAAAGGATGGGCATGGTCAAAAAATGAGTAAATCCAAGGGCAATGTTTTGGATCCTATCGACCTAATTGACGGTATTGATTTAAAAGATTTGCTTGAAAAAAGAACACAAGGAATGATGCAGCCAGAGATAGCCACAAAGATTAAAAAGCAAACTGAAAAAGAGTTTCCAGACGGAATACCACCCTTTGGCACAGATGCGCTTAGATTTACTTTTACGGCCTTGGCTTCTTTTGGACGTGATATAAAATTTGATTTAAAGCGTGTGGAGGGTTATAGAAATTTCTGCAACAAACTTTGGAATGCATCACGCTTTGTTTTGATGAAGCTTGAGAACGAATCAATTAACTTTGAAGCGGATACATCTACACCAGATAAATGGATATTGTCTAGACTCCAACATACAAAGAAGAGCGTTGAAAAGCATTTGACGGACTACCGTCTAGACTTAATGAGTCAGACTCTATATGAGTTCGTATGGCATGATTATTGTGACTGGTATCTGGAACTCTCCAAGCCTCTACTAGGAAACGAAGAAACAAAGCCTGGCTGCCAAGCTACACTCATCAAAGTCTTGTCAGAAATATTAACCTTGCTGCACCCGGTCATACCTTTCATCACAGAAGAGATCTTTGAACAATCTAGAGATTTCACTAACGATGCCTCTGAAAGACTTATAGTCAAACCTTTCCCTGTCGTTGATGAGGCATTATATTGCGCTTCTGCAGAATCTGAAATTGCCTGGCTTCAGGATTTCATTCTAGGTATCCGTCAGGTTAGGGGTGAAATGAATATCGCGCCAGGAAAAATACTACCCTGCTTTATTCAAAAACTCAGCGCTCAAGATGAAACCTTTGTCAGCAACAATCTGTCAATACTTTTAACGCTCGGCAAGCTTGAGAATATAACTCAACTTAAGAAAAATGAATCAGCCCCCGAATCTGCCACCACACTTGTTGGTGAAATGAAGGTCCTTGTGCCCTTGGAAGGATTGATAGACAAGAACCAGGAAATTGCAAGATTAAACAAAGAAATTCAGAAATTAACCCTACGGCAGCAACAATTCTCAGGCAAACTAAGTAATGAAAAGTTCATTACGGCCGCACCTGCCACAGTAGTTGAAAAAGAACGTCAAAAACTAGCGTCGGTTGAACAGAACTTGGATGACTTAAAATTACAACTAGAGAAAATATCGGCTCTATGAAATTACTTAATAATTTAGCGTTGGTTTTAATATTCTTGGCTTCATCAGCTAATGCCGAAACGTTCGTCTATATTACTGACCAAGTAGACATCCCTATCAGGTCTGAAAAGTCACTAGGCAACACTATTATTCGACTATTGCCTTCAGGCACCAAACTCTCGGTACTGCAGATCACCGAGGATGGCTGGACAGAAGTTAAATATCAGAACACTATCGGATGGATTAGTTCAAGATATCTTAGCAACACTATGTCATCAGATGAACAACTGAAACAGGCTAACACTGTAATAAATGAAAGTCAACTTCTAATTACCAAATATGAAACTGAATTGGAAGAGTTAAATAAACAATTACTAATACTAAACAATGAGAACAAGGCATTGGTAATTAAGAGTTCAAAATCAGAAGCAGAAAAAACCCATATAGAACAGATTTATCAAGACGCACTCAAGCTTGAGCATGAAAATGAGAAACTAAATCAAGAACAATTGCAACTGAAAACTGAGCTTCAGTTAGCTCAAAATAACAGTCAAATAGAGCAAGATACAAGCCAAAGAAACTGGTTTATTGTTGGTGCACTGGTTTTGTTTTTTGGGATAGTTATTGGCATTATTATGCCAAAAATGCTCAACCGTAGACGTTACTAGTTTGACAAGGAAGGATATTATGAATTTAACTAAAAAGGCACTTACTTTTGATGACATTCTGCTAGTGCCAGCACACTCAACAATACTGCCTAAAGAGGTAGACTTGTCAACCCAGTTGACTAAGAATATTCGCTTACAGACACCAATACTTTCAGCCGCTATGGATACTGTAACTGAAGCCAACCTTGCAATTGCAATTGCACAAGAGGGAGGTATTGGTATTATTCATAAAAACATGTCTGCAGAATCTCAGGCAAAAGAGGTCAGGAAGGTTAAACGGTTTGAATCTGGAATCATAAAAGACCCAATCACTATTGAACCAAAAGCGACAATCCAGGATGTATTCGACTTGCAAGCGCAACATGGAATCTCAGCTCTTCCCGTTGTACTTAACAATATAGTGGTAGGTTTGATTACAAGTCGAGATGTATTGTTTGAAACGCGCCTCGACGCTTTAGTTGAAAGTGTCATGACGCCACAAAAAAAATTAATCACCGTGACTGAAGGTACGTCGATGGAAAAGGTCCGTTCACTTTTGCAAAAACACCGAATTGAGAGAGTCTTGGTTACAGACAAGAATTACAAGCTCGGTGGCATGATTACGGTTAGTGACATTCAAAAATCCAGTGATTTTCCTAAGGCCGCCAAGGATGATCGTGAAAGGTTAATTGCCGGTGCTGCAGTCGGTGTTGGCGAAGGTACAAGTAAGAGAGTCACTGCACTTGTAGAGGCAGGCGTTGATGTTGTCGTGATTGATACAGCGCATGGACACTCACAACGAGTCTTAGACCGCGTAAAAAAGACCAAGAATGAACACCCGACACTAGAGATTATTGCGGGCAATATTGCAACTGGAAAGGCTGCTCAAGACCTAGTTAAAGCTGGCGCAGATTGTGTAAAGGTTGGGATTGGCCCAGGAAGTATTTGCACAACCCGAATTATTGCCGGTGTTGGTGTTCCTCAGGTGAGCGCTATAGCTGATGTCGCTGATGCTCTTAAGGGTACAGGTGTACCGCTCATTGCCGATGGCGGTGTCAGGTTTTCTGGCGATGCTGCCAAAGCATTTGCCGCTGGCGCCTATAGCGTAATGCTTGGATCAATGTTTGCTGGAACTGAAGAGTCACCCGGCGAAGTCGAGCTTTACCAAGGTCGTTCCTATAAAGCCTATCGCGGTATGGGATCGATAGGAGCGATGGGCCAAGCTCATGGCTCGTCAGATCGCTATTTTCAAGCCGAACTTGCTGCAGACAAGCTTGTCCCTGAAGGTGTCGAGGGTCGTGTACCTTACAAAGGCTCGATTAGACCAATTATCAGTCAAATTGTCGGCGGAATTCGTTCCTCTATGGGCTATACTGGCTGTAAAAGCCTTGAGGCTATGCGCAATAATGCAGAGTTCGTTCAAGTAACCTCAGCAGGCATGACAGAATCGCATGTACACGACGTTACGATTACCAAGGAAGCTCCAAACTACCATCAATAATTTTTAGCTCCTTGTTTTTCACATTTTCTTGAAGAATTTGCACAGATGTTGACTGCTGTACAATACCATCAATCTTGCGAGCCTTCGCCTTCCAACAAATAAAATAATCCTTTTAAATGCTATATTTAGGGGATAATCTGGTGGTTTTATTGGTTTTAGTAAGTTTTATCTAAAACATATCTGTTTCGGTATGTTTCAAATAAAGCTTATTTCGTCAAACCAGTAAAACTTTTTTTATTTTATTGGAGAATCAATATGAACATGAATATTGTTCAAAAAAGCTTTAAATTTGGTAATAGCCAGATTACATTTGAAACAGGAAGGATTGCCCGTCAGGCACACGGGGCTGTTCTTGCAAGTATGGATGACACGCAAGTATTAGTAAGCATTGTTGGCGCCAAAGAAGCAAGAGAAGGACAAAGTTTTTTCCCGCTTTCTGTTGATTACATTGAAAAAACCTATGCCGCCGGAAAGATTCCAGGTGGCTTTTTAAAGCGCGAAGGCAGACCTAGCGAAAAAGAAACACTAACATCACGCTTAATTGATCGCCCTATTCGACCCCTCTTCCCGAACGGCTACATGAACGAAGTTCAGGTAATGATCCAAGTAGTTT
>CAJWNF010000006.1 GCA_913044155.1 uncultured Gammaproteobacteria bacterium | reverse complement strand
TAATGAACGCGGTGAAGTTTTTAAACGCCACGTTTTTGAAGGAAATTAACCACCTTACTAACACTTGATTTCTTAAGAATAAGGGCGTCATTTTCATTTCTTAGCCATGTGCATTGTCTTTTACATAGTTGTCTAGTGGCTGCAATAGATTTATCAATCATTGTTTGTTTGTCGAATTCTCCATCAAGATGTTGCCAGGCCTGGCGATAGCCAACACAACGCATTGAGGGTAATTCTAGGTTTAAGTTTTTGTTTTTTCTAAGAGTCTTGACTTCTTCAAGAAAGCCTTCATTCATCATTCTGATAAATCGTTTTTCGATCCTTTTGTGAAGTTCAGGGCGATCCGGCATGAGGATTATTTTATTAATAGATTGTGAAAGTTTGTTTATAGATTTATGACCTTGAAGTTCGCTCAATGTTTGACCGGATAGGTAATGAACTTCAAGTGCACGGGTAATTCTTTGCGAGTCGTTGGGGTGGATGCGGGATGCAGAATTAGGATCAATTCCTTGTAATTTTTGATGTAGTTTTTCACTGCCTTCGCTAGCAAGAAGTTTATTAAAGTGTTCCCTAGATTCGCTTGTTGATTCAGGTAGTTCAGACAGGCCATGCTCTAGTGCATTAAAATAGAAAGAGGTTCCGCCAACCAAAATAGGTAGTCTATTTTCAGCTAGGGCCGAATCAATATGTTTTTTTGCCAGCGCGATAAATGTGTTAACCGAAAAACCTTCCTCTGGCTCACAGATATCGATCAGTTCGTGTGGGTATTTTTCAAGCACTTCAGCGCTTGGTTTGGCAGTTCCAATATCCATACCTCGATAGATCAATGCAGAATCGACACTGATCAAGCATGCTTTATAGTGATTAAACATCTCAATCGCCAATTCAGTTTTTCCTGAGGCCGTTGGCCCCATTAAAAAAACAACTGAATTATTAGACGATATTCTCATAACAATACTAGGCATATATAACTAAGTCCTACATTATAATAGCTGCTTTGTATTTTTATATCCAAAACAATGTTTACGGTATTGAATCAGAAAAGCGGTAAATCTTTTCAAACCGGTGAAGATGTAGCTGTCTTAGATGGTGCTCTTAGTCACGGACTAAATTTTCCTTATGGTTGTCAAAATGGTTTTTGCGGTAAATGCAAAGCAATCATACTCAAAGGTGAAATAGGTTATGAGGATGAAGTCCCAGAAGCCCTTACTGACGAGGATCTTGAGGCTAATATGGCGCTACTTTGCCAATGTAGAGCCAAAAGCGATTTATATATCGCGGTTGATGAAATAGATGTTCTAGCAAATATAGAGGTAAGAAGCCTGCCATGTCGGGTAGAAAAAATTAATCGTTTAAATCATGACGTTATTCAAATATTACTGAAAATTCCTGGCTCTCAGTCTATACAGTATCTGGCCGGCCAATATTTAGATTTAGAGCATTCTGACTTTGAACCGAGGTCATTTTCTATCGCTAATTCACCTACCAATTCAAACATAATCGAGCTACATATACGTTTAGTTGAAGATGGGAAATTTACGAATTTCATTTTTAATACACTGAAGGAAAAAACCATTCTGAGGATTGAAGGACCAAAGGGTGACTTCTTTTTAAGAGAGGAAAGCGATAAACCTATTATATTCATTGCAGGCGGGACTGGCTTTGGTCCAATTAAAGCAATCCTTGAATATTTAGTCACTACAGATTCACAAAGAGATGTCCACTTATATTGGGGGGTGAGGGATGAAGTAGACTTGTATTCAAGCTTACCAAGTGAGTGGGCAGATAAGTATTCAAACATCAGCTTTGTTCCTGTCCTATCAGAAGCCAATGGAGCTTGGAGGGGTGAACATGGCAATGTTCATGAATCTGTCATTAGAGATTTTGTTGATCTTTCTGATTACGAAGTCTATGCTTGCGGTCCTCCTATAATGGTCAAGGCTGCAGCGAAAAACTGTCTAGAAAAAGGACTGAAAAAGGAAAACTTTTATTCCGACTCATTTGAATACGCATTTGAGAGTAGTTGAGATGGCTAATATGGAAAATCACTTAAAGAGTCAACTAGAGCTAGCTCTAGAGCCCGATTATTGTGAGGTTGTTAATGAGTCTAGTCAGCACTCAGGTCCAGCGACAGAGTCGCACTTTAAGTTGATTGTAGTGAGTGAAAAATTTATTGAAATGAAGCTTATTGATAGACACCGATTTATCAATAAACTTTTTGCCGAAGAATTAAATGATATACATGCTTTAGCGATGCATACCTATACACCCGAAGAGTGGCACAAGCGTTCAGGTGCACCCGTAACGCCACAGTGCTCTAGCAAGTCAAATTAAGTGAGACTCGTTTTACTATTGTTGGCTATGTTTTTGTCTGCTTGTCAGAGTGTTTTTGACAATGTAAAGACTAGTAGAGATGTTGCTTTAGAAGCGGTTAATGAAGAAATATTTCTTGATCAGTCAAATCTTTGGAGCTACATTGCAAATCAGCAAAAACTTGAGATCAATAATAATCCAAGAATTCAGCAGCAACTTGGCTGGTTCAAAAAGCATCCGGATTACCTAACTCGTATATCTGAACGTGCTCAGCCATATCTTTATCTTGTAGTTCAGGAGATTGAAAAAGAAGGGCTCCCTATCGAGATTGCACTACTCCCGATTGTTGAGTCAGCTTATTACCCATTTTCTTATTCACATGGGACTGCTGTAGGGGTTTGGCAGTTTATCCCTTCTACAGGAAGACTATATGGACTAGATCAGGACTGGTGGCATGAAGACCGTAGACATATACTCAACTCTACAAGAGCTGCAGCAAGGTATCTCAAAGATCTTAGTAAGATGTTTAATGGTGACTGGATGTTGGCAGTAGCAGCATATAACGCTGGACCTGGGAGAATTCAAAATGCAGTCAAAATAAACCAAAAAGCCAGAAAACAAACTGATTATTGGAGTCTAGATTTACCAAAAGAGACTGAAAGGTATATTCCAAAACTGCTGGCATTATCGATGATTGTTAAAGACCCTTCAAAATTTGGACAACAATTGACCCCGATAGATAACTCAAAATTTTTAGAAGTTGTCGAGCTTAATTCGCAATTTGATCTGGCATTAATTGCCCAATGGACAGGGCTAAGTATTGATGAAATATATACATATAATCCTGGACTTCGTCGTTGGGCAACTCCAGTTTCTTTGCCTTATGAGTTACTACTTCCTGTGTCGACTGTTAAGAGCTTTGAAGATAATCTTGAAAAGGCAGGGAAGATGCCTCGCATCAGTTGGTTGCGCCATCAAATTAAATCTGGAGATAGCTTGATTTATCTTGCGAAAAAGTACAAAACCACCGTCGATCAAATCAGAAGTGTAAACGAACTCCAGTCAGACCTGATTAGGGCAGGGGAATATCTTATTGTGCCATTAGCACAGGAAAATGAAGGATATTATTCGTTATCTGAAAAACAAAGAGAAAAAAGTAGGTTGAATACTGAAAAAAACGCTGAGAAAATAATTTATAAGGTGGTTTCAGGCGATAGTTTATGGAAAATTGCAGTACAATTCGATACTACTGTAAATAACCTTGTTAGATGGAATCAGATAGATCTTTCTAGTCCTCTTAGGATTGATAAGGAGTTAGTTATTTGGGTTGAGGATAGCAACAAAACAGGGCTTGCCGAAATAACTAGGACAGGCATTGATATTGATACGAAAATAACATACATGGTCAGGGCAGGCGATAATTTGTCAAAGATTGCCAGTAAGTACAGCGTGAAGGTTAAGGATGTTCTTTCTTGGAACAATATTAAAGAATCTCAAATTTTAAAGCCAGGACAAAAATTATTAATTAAAGTTAATGTGATAAACTCGAATTTATTATGAACAATATCCCTATTAAACAAACAATCTTTGCCAGTCTGGCATTTGCATTTTCTAATTGGCAGAAGTTGATAGAGGTAAGCGTTTTTCCATTTTTTATGATGATACTATCACTCATAAATATTTTCCCGATGATTACTTTTCAAAGTCAGTCTAGTATTAGTGAACTCCTAGCTAATCTTAATTTCTATCATCTAATCTATGCATTAATGTTTATTTATGGCTACATAGCGCTTGTAATAAATATTTGCCGAATGGTAGTAGCAGGAAATAATTCTATTGCTAAATTCGGCCTTGAGTTGCCGAGTCTTAGATTTGGTCGTTTTTTTCTTTTATTTATTGTTTTTAACATTGTGCAACTTCCAATTATTTTTTCTCCTTATCTTATACCAGTCGTTTACTTTCTTGTTGTTCCGTTACTGCTTAATTTAGTATCAATAGCAAATGACGTACCCTATAAAAAAATTAAGCTAAAATTCAGCATTCAGTCTAGTGTTATGTTTGTCTGTTTAGGTATACCATTCATTCTAATACTTCTGTTATTTATGATTAGTGGTGAAATAATGCTTATTCTGTTTTTCCAAGTCTTATCAATTTATTGGACGGCGATCAGTTCTGCTTTGTGTTATCGAGTCGTCATGGCGAATAACTCAGTGCAAAACCTTTAGGGTAACGCATATCAAATATCCCTTTTGATTTAATTTTTGTGGATGTCTTTTTGAGTTTTTCATAAACCACCACAAATCTCTTTAAGCGTTCATGCTGTATTTGATTTCCGAGAATAATTTGCACTCCATCATCAAGCCAGATTTTATCAATATGATTTCTTTCAAAGCGAGAAATATTGAGCGGATTGATTATTAATTGGAAATCTTTGTAGTCCTCAAAGAAGGTTTTAGCTTGACTTTCTGGGACGATAGCAATGGGCTTGTCAGAGTCAACTAGTTCGCTAGGCTTAAAGGGGATTCCATTGCTCGAGATATAGCCATCATCCCCCCAACGCAAAGCGATGTCATGAGCTTCCAACTTAATATGAATTTTGTTCCAAAATAATCTTTTTATGTTGGCTTTGGCAACCCAAGGATGACTCTCAATTTTTTCTTTTAGCTCCGAAAGTTCGATTAAATATTTATTGCCCAGTAAGTGTTTAATTGAGTTTTCGTAGTGTTTTATATTACCCAAAGTTTTTTCGTCACCTTCCCAAGAAATGCTCGGATCAAATATGTCTGATCTATCAGCTATATAAATGAGGCCAGCCAGGGAGATAATCAATAATAGGTATATAGCCCTTTTAACCAGCCTTAGAAAACTAAATTTGACAGTCTTTTTCTCCTTTATTGGGCGATTAACTTTATTGTTAGGCATTTAGTATTTTTACTACCAATTCTTCGAAGCTTATGCCGACAGCTTTTGCAGCCATTGGCACTAATGAATGGGACGTCATGCCAGGGACTGTGTTTACCTCTAAAAGATATGGGTTTCTGTCTTTATCGGTAATAAAGTCGGCCCGTCCCCAGCCAGAAGCTCCTGTTGCCTTGAATGCCTCTAGCGCTAATGCTTGAATATTTTCTTCCTCATCTCTTGAGAGGTCAGAGGGACAGAGGTATTTGGTTTTGTTACTGAAATATTTTGCATCGTAATCATAGAAAACCTGGTCTGAGAAGATTTTGATGCTTGGTAATGCTCTTTCGCCTAGGATTGCAACAGTATATTCGTCGCCTTCAATCCACTGTTCAATTAGCGCGTTGTCATCATATTGCCAGGCAAGTTCTAGAGCACCATTCAACTCTTTATGGCTATTTACTTTTGTTATGCCTATGCTTGAGCCTTCGAGCGTTGGCTTAACTGCCCAAGGAAAAGGAAAATTAATTTTTTCAATATCATGTCCTTTAGTGGCAACAATGGAGGGCGATAGAGGTATATTTTTTTTGTCACAAAGGTCTTTGGTTTTTGCTTTGTCCATACAAAGGCTAGAAGCGTATGCTCCTGAGCCGGTGAAAGGTATATTTCTTTTATCTAACTCTGATTGAATATATCCATCCTCCCCGCCACGCCCATGAAGAACAATAAACGCCTTTTCAAAATCTTTATCCCATAAATCGTCAAGGTTGTCTTTTGTTAAGTCAAACGCAAAGCAGTCTACATTGCTTCTAACTAGGGCATCATATACCGCCCTGCCACTTATTAGTGATATCTCTCTTTCGGCAGAATAGCCGCCCATTAAAACAGCAATCATATAATTATAATTTCAGGTTCGAGTTGTATTTTGTGTTGCTTATTCACTGTAGTTTGAATGTGTAGAATTAATTTTTCAATGTCTGAAGCGCTTGCATTGTTTTGATTGATTATATAGTTTGCATGCTTTTCTGAAACACAGGCACCACCAATACAATAACCCTTTAGTCCGCTTTGTTCAATTAACTTGGCGGCATATTTCCCTTTCGGGTTTTTAAATACACTTCCACAGCTAGGCAGACCTATTGGCTGTGAAGAGTTTCTTTTGTGCAGCAAATCGCGTACATTGTCATTAGCCTCTTCAAGGTCAAAATTAAATTGAGCGTCAATAAAAAACTCATCAACATGGTTGTGGGTTACGGAACGATAATCGATAACAAAATCACTCTTACCTCTTTGTTGAATTTTGCCGTCCAGATTGATAGTTCTAACCGAAACGACATATTGCCAAATTTCGGACCCAAATGCACCAGCATTCATGGCAAGGGCGCCACCAACGCTTCCAGGTATTGCGCTTAGAAACTCTGCCCCATGCTTGAGATTGGTCTCGGCAAATCTGGAAAGTTTTGCCAGTGTTGCACCAACTTCAGCTTCGACAAGTCCATTTGAAAAGGACATTTCTTTTAGGTTTTTGGTATGAATAATAACGCCATCAAAGCCATTATCGCGAACTAGTAAGTTGCTTCCCAAGCCAACAAAAAGAACAGGTAAATTGTTATGATGTAAAAATTCTGATAGCTCTTCTATATTTTCCGGTGCGCAAAATTCACGAGTGATCCCTCCTGCCCTTAATGAGCAGTGTCTGGACATTGGTTCATCGTATTTCAGCATTTCTAGGGCGAGGTGAAATATTCCTTTAATTGGTGCGGGATTTTATTAACGTCTCCAGCGCCAAGGGTCAGGATGACATCATTTTTATGAATGATGTTCGGCAATATATCAACAATTTCAGTGCTATCATTGACCACGATAGGGTCAATCGAGCTTCTTTGTCTAATCGAATTGGCAAGCACTGATGAGGTGATTTGTTTGATCGGCTTCTCGTTGGCAGAATAAATATCAAGCAAAATTAGCACACCAGCCTTGGAAAGACAACTCACAAATTCATTAAACATGTCCCTGGTACGAGAAAATCTGTGTGGTTGAAAAATAACCACCAAACGATTGGCAGGGTAGGTATTTCTCAGAGTACTTAGGACAGCGGCAATTTCATTAGGATGATGTCCATAGTCATCAAACAGAGGGACAGTTTTCTTGTTTACTGTTATTGTTTGATGGTAATCTAATCTTCTCGAGACACCACTAAAGTTCGCTAATGCTTTTTGAATAAGTTTTGGTTTTATTTCTAACTCAAGAGCGATACTAATAGCTGCTAGTGCGTTCAGTATGTTGTGTTTTCCTATTAAGTTGAGTGTTACAGGGAATTTCTTTTGAAAGCTTTGACAATCGACATCAAAGTTCATTTTCATTTTATTTTGGACTACATTCGAAGCCTTTACATCAGCATCTTCGCTGAAGCCGTAACTCAATATAGGTCGGTGAATTTTGCTCAGTATATCTTGTACCCCTTGGTCATCTATACAGGCAACGCATACCCCGTAAAAGGGCAAATTAGAAGTAAAATCAATAAAGGCTTTGGTTAGGTTATTGTAGTTGTGTTTGTAGGTAGCCATATGGTCTTCGTCAATATTGGTAATAACGCTCAGCATAGGTTTTAGATGAAGGAATGAGGCGTCACTTTCATCAGCTTCAGCGACAAGATAGTCGCTTTTGCCTAATTTTGCATTCATCCCTGTGGCATTTATAATACCGCCAATAATGTACGTTGGATCTAACTTCGCTTCGCTCAGTATATGAACTATCAGACTTGTTGTTGTGGTTTTTCCGTGTGCCCCAGCTACAGCAATGCCAAAACGGAATCGCATTAATTCTGCCAACATTTCGGCTCTTGGTACGACCAGTAGTTTTTGCTTCTTGGCCGCTTGAAGTTCGGCATTATTGCTACCAATAGCAGAAGAAACAACAACAGCCTGTTTTCCGATAACATTATCGCCATGCTGCTTGTAAGAAATACTGCAGCCCATCCCTTCGAGTCTCTTTGTAGCATCATTTGACTGGATATCAGAACCAGACACTTCATAACCTAGGTTATTTAAGACTTCAGCAATGCCACTCATTCCTGAGCCCCCTATACCTATAAAGTGAATTTTCTTTATTTTCGAGCGGGTTGGATTGTCAATGATTGTCATTTTTTGCTAAGAGTTATGATAGTTATTGCTTGGACTCCTTCTCCTTTTCCAAAGGCAGTAAGTCCTTCACCTGTTGTTGCAGTGATGCCTATATCATTTATGCTAATACCGCATAGGTCAGCAATATTTTGCTTTATTGCCTCAATATAGGGTGAAATTTTTGGTATTAAGCATTCAATTGCGATGGCGATATGGTTGATATTGTATTGTCCGATATCTTTAAGCGCCCTTTCTAAATAGACTCGACTGTCTGTAATGCCTTTTTGACAAAGTTCGTCTGCAATTGAGCCGATTATGTTAATACCTGTAACGCTAGAAATGGCATTTGTTATTGAATGTAATACAACATCAGCATCACTATTACCGCTTAATCCTGTTTTGTTATTAATAGTTATTCCGCCCAGTATTAAAGGCTTTCCTGGTGTTTTTTCGAAGGCGTGTGAGTCTTGCCCAATGCCGGTCTTTATTGTCATTCTTTATTTAAGTAGTAGTTAGCTAATCGTAGATCATCTGTGTGAGTAATTTTAATGTTGCTTTTGGAGTTAGGTATGATTTTTATCGAATAACCTAGTCGTTCTATTGCCTCCGCTTCGTCAGTAATATGCACCTTATCTAGTAACGCTTCTTCAAGTGCACGCTTTAGGATTCCAATACGAAACATTTGAGGGGTTTGAGCGTGGAATAAATTATTTCTATTAACAGTACTGACAATATGTTCATCCTTAGTCATTTTTAGTGTATCTACGATTGATGTAGCGAGAATTCCTCCGACGGGATTGTTGTCAACTACTTTTATAAGTCGCTCTACATCTTTTTTCTTTATACATGGGCGAACAGCATCGTGCACAAGTGCCCAATCATCTTCCCCGGCAAATTTAACTAATTCATTGAGCGCATTCAGAACCGAGTGGAATCGTTCATCTCCGCCGATAGTGGTAGCAAGAATTTTATCGTGAGAGGAGAAGGGCGACATTGCAAAATGCTCATCATCTTCTGATATGGCAATTACGCAGCCTGATATTTGTTTCATACTTAATAAAGTCTGAAGGCTTTGATCAAGAATGGTTGAACCGTTATCAAGCATTAGGTATTGTTTTGGTAAAGGCGTGCTCATTCGTGAGCCTTTGCCACTAGCTGGCATAATTAGGTAGTAGTTATCATCATGCATGATAGCTCGATTTCCTTTTAGGAATGAGAGATTAATGATTATTATAAAGTAGACTCAGCAGGCTCTTCTATATTATCAGTCTCCTTTATTTGTTCTATTTGATAGTAGACTTCACCCTCTCTAATTAGGCCATATTTAAAACGTGCTTTTGATTCAACTAGTGTCATATCTTCTTGTGTATAGCCATGAATTTGTTTTGTCAGGTCTAGGTTTTCATTTTCTAATTGCTTGTTAGTTGATACTATCTCGTTGATTGATTTCTGCTTTTGTTTAATTACATTGGGGAAATCATTAACTAAAAAATTTTGTTTTATTAGTACTGCCGACATTATGACAAGCAAGAAAGTAACTCTGTACTTAACAATAAAACCAACTATTCCTTTATGAGCTTTGTCTCGCATAGTTTCGTTTAATAACTTAATTAACTACTACATTATTTTATAGTTGATATTAAGTAGGTTTTTGAATAATAATCGTGTAGCGGAATTTTATGTTTATTGAACAGCTGGAAAACAAATCCGATACCGACTAATGATATACTCGAGAGAAAAAATCTGATAAAAGATTGGGCGTATGTAATATGCTCCCCATTACTTTGTGCAATTTCAAATTTCCAGGCCTTCATTCCAAGCGTTTGTTTGCCCTTTACCCAAGACAACGCAAAATAAGCGTATGTAAGCGGCAATGGGCAAAGAAAAAAGAATACCGGGCTTGTTATGGCTTGTTTATTTGAAATTATTATAATAACAACGCCTGAGACGAAAAAAACTAATGAAAAAACCAGAAATAAGTCATAAATCATGGACCCTAGACGACGAACAAGAGAAACGTTAGATTTCATGGTGAATGCGGCATAAATAGATTAAATTTCAAAATCATTAACAAATCCAGATAATAGCAACTCAGTCGAGTAAAACCTTATGTATTTTACCTAACTCCTATCCCCCAAGAAAAGGCTATTTTCTGTAGAGCTAAGTGTCACTTTTCTTTATAACTTTTGAAGAAAAATGACCCTGCTTTAGCTTGGTATTGACAATGTCGCCTAACTCAACGACATTGCTTGACAATATAACGCTCCCTTTGTCATTATGGGTAATGCTATAGCCCCTAGAAAGAGTGCTTAGAGGGGATAGTATATGGAGTCGATTAGCTTGATGACTTAATTGCTTTGATTCGTTCTTAATTGAATATTTCGTACTTAGATGAAGGCGACTATTGAGTTGCTCAAGTTTCGACCTATAGATTTGACACGCTCCAGCGACATTTTTTAAGAGTCGCTCCTTGGAAGTTTTGCTTTGTTCAAGTCTGAAATCAATGAGACGGTAAGGAGAGTGTTGGTTTAATTCAGTTTTTAGCTCCCTTAGTTTAGAATTTAAAAGTGTAAATCTGTGACGGATAAAGTAATTAAGTCGAAATTCGTAGTCGTCAAGTTTTTGAGCGTTCTTTTGTAGTTGATCCTTAGGATCAGATATTCTAAATTGTAATTGTTTAAGTATTTGCTTGTTGCTTTCGATTGTTTGCTTGATATGAACATCTAGCTGATTCCTGAGTTTTCTTGAAAGATCTATTAATGTTAGTCTGTCTGGTGTTGCAATGACAGCGGCAGCTGTCGGTGTCGGTGCCCTAACATCCGCAACAAAGTCGGCAATTGTGGTGTCTGTCTCGTGTCCTATAGCACTTATAATCGGGGTATGACAGGAAAAAATGGCTCTCGCCAACTCTTCTTCATTAAATGACCATAAATCCTCTAATGAGCCTCCACCTCTAGCCAATATAAGTACATCACAAAGTTTTGAGATGTCAGCACGTGCAAGCGCATTTATTATTTTTTTATGTGCATTTTCACCCTGCACAACTGTATCGTA
>CAJWNF010000005.1 GCA_913044155.1 uncultured Gammaproteobacteria bacterium | reverse complement strand
CCCACTATGAAGCGCTATAGTGTCAAGATCAAAGAATGAAGATTTACCCATAACTCTCCCTTATAAAAAGCTATTACCGTTATTTTCTCACACTTTTTTTCTTAGGTGATTTGTTTGAAGAAAACAATTTAAGCTAGGCTCAGCTCACTCCTCATATCATCGATAGTTTTCTTGTAATTGTCGGTATTAAAGATAGCCGACCCAGCAACAAAAGTGTCTGCCCCTGCAGCAGAGATTTCTCTGATGTTGTTTGTTTTAACCCCGCCGTCAATCTCAAGCCTTGTATTTAAGTTTTTTTCGTCAATTATTTTTCGAACATGCCTCAGTTTTTCAAGTGAAGACGGAATGAAAGATTGGCCGCCAAACCCCGGGTTAACTGACATTAGTAAAACCATGTCAAGCTGGTCAATTGCATGATCAAGATAATGAAGTGGGGTGGCAGGGTTAAAAACTAAGCCAGCCTGACAGCCATTCTCTTTTATTAGTCCAATAGTGCGATCAATATGTTCAGAGGCCTCGGGATGGAAAGTAATATATGAGGCGCCGGCTTTTGCAAAGTCAGGAATAATCCTGTCAACAGGTTTAACCATTAGGTGAACGTCAATCGGCGCTGTTACGCCGTTTGATCTGAGAGCATCGCACACTAAGGGGCCAATTGTTAGGTTTGGGACATAATGGTTATCCATAACATCAAAATGCACAATGTCAGCCCCAGCAGCAAGCACATTGTCAACCTCTTCGCCAAGCTTGGCGAAGTTTGCAGAGAGAATTGAGGGCGCGATAAAGTCAGGCTGTTTCATTTTATTCTCCTATTTGTTGTTAAATATTTAAAAGGCACTTGCCAGTCATTTCTTTAGGGGCCTCAATATCCATCAGTGCCAACATAGTTGGCGCTAAATCGGCAAGTGTGCCAATAAAAGGCTCCGCTATAGAGGCATCACGATTGCCCACATAGATTAGTGGTACAGGGTTATTAGTATGCGCGGTGTGAGGTTTGCTAGTATTCGGGTTTGTCATCTGTTCGGCATTTCCATGGTCTGCTGTAATAAGTGTTTCGAAGTCGTTTTCCATGCAGGCTCGGTGTATTATTCCAAGACAGCTATCAACTGCTTCAACTGCTTTTATAGTGGCCTCAATCTTGCCGCTATGTCCAACCATGTCTGTATTGGCAAAGTTGCAAACAATAAGGTCGTATTGTTCTGATTTTATCGCATCTACTAGTGAATCTGTTAACTCAAATGCGCTCATTTCTGGCTTGAGGTCATAAGTTGTTACGTCTGGTGAAGGTATAAGTTTTCTTTTTTCTCCAGGCATTGAAGGTTCTAAGCCGCCATTAAAAAAGAATGTGACGTGTGCATATTTTTCTGTTTCGGCAATCCTAAGTTGACTAAATCCCTGGTCAGATAGATAAGACCCCAGTGTGTTATTAACAGTTACGGGCAAGTACGCACAAGGAAGGTTGAAGTCTTTATTGTATTCAGTCAGGCAGACAAAATGAGTTTTGAGAATTGTTTCACGTGGAAAGCCAGCAAACTCTTCTATAGCAATTGCCTGGGTAAGCTCGCGCGCTCTATCGGCACGATAATTCATAAAAATAACCGCATCTCCATTATTTATTATTGCCGGAGCGCCAATAGCTGTAGGAGTAATAAATTCGTCGCTTTCTCCACGATCGTAGGCCTCCTGTATCGCTAAATTAGCCCTAGTTGCTGTATATTCAGACTTTCCAGCTGTAAGCAGGTTGTAGGCTTTTTCTATTCGTTCCCATCTATTATCTCTATCCATTGCGTAGAAGCGACCAACAATAGATGCAATTCTGCCTGTGCCTAGTTCGTTTATTTTTTCTTCAAGTTCAGAGACAAACGTTGCGACACTTTGTGGTGGCGTGTCCCTGCCATCAGCAATTAAATGAAGATAAACCTCTTTACAGTCTTTTTGCTTCGTCATGTCAAGCATAGCATGAAGGTGTTTTTGGTGTGAATGGACCCCGCCATCAGAAAGCAGGCCAATAATATGGATGGCGCCATTGTCCTGATTGGCAGAATTTAGAGCATAAGTCAACGCCGGATTACTTACAAAATCCCCACTATCTATGTCTTTTTGTATTCGCGTTAAGTCTTGTTCAATGACTCTCCCGGACCCTATTGTAAGGTGCCCAACTTCTGAGTTGCCCATCTGTCCTTCCGGCAAGCCAACACAGTTGCCGGAGGTACTAATTAGCGTGTTAGGGTAAGTGGCATTTAGATAGTCCCAGTTCGGTGTTTTTGCCATTAGGATGGCATTGTCTTCCCTGTTATTAGAGTGTCCCCAACCATCTAGAACTATAAGCAACTTGTTTTTTTTCATTGAGATTGTTGTCATTAAACGTTAAACAAAAAGTGAATCACGTCGCCGTCTTTAACAACATATTCTTTTCCTTCAGAGCGCAGCTTGCCGGCATCTTTTGCGCCTTTTTCTCCTCCAAATTTGACAAAGTCATTGAATGTCACCGTTTCTGCACGTATAAAGCCTTTTTCAAAGTCACCATGAATTTTACCCGCTGCAATTGGCGCTGTATCGCCAATGTTGATTGTCCAGGCTCTTACTTCTTTAACTCCAGCTGTAAAATATGTTTGTAGCCCTAACAGCGCATAGCCTGAAAAAATTAGGCGGTCTAACCCAGACTCTTGTTGGCCCATTTCAGCCAAGAAGCCCTGTTTGTCGCCTTCTTCAAGCTCAGCAATTTCAGCTTCAATGTCGGCACAGATTGCCACCACTTGGCTTCTATCGGTTTTTGCAAGCTGTTCTACTACTGTGAGTAGAGGGTTATCATAAAATCCACTTTCATCAACATTTGCCACATAAAGCACAGGCTTTGATGTTAGAAGTTGCAGCGTCTTAAGCAGCCTTAGCTCTTCTTCATTAAAGACCAAAGAGCGAACCGGACCGCCATCTTCTAAAACAGGAAGTATTCGTTCGAGCAGATTCTTTAATGGTAGGCCGTCTTTTTGACCAGATTTAGAATTTTTCAGTGATTTTTGGTAGACTTTTTCTGCTGTCGCTAGGTCGGCCAGTGCCAGCTCGGTATTAATTGTTTCTATATCGTCAGTCGGACTAACTTTGCCAGAAACATGGATAATGTCTTCATTTTCAAAGCAACGCACTACATGGACAATGGCGTCTGTTTCACGGATGTTGGATAAAAATTTATTCCCTAGCCCTTCACCTTTGGAAGCGCCGGCAACGAGCCCTGCGATATCAACGAACTCCATTGTAGCGGGCAGGATTTTTTCTGGAGAAACTATATTGGCTAATTGTTCAAGCCTTGCATCATTAACTGGCACAATTCCAACGTTAGGGTCTATTGTGCAAAATGGGTAATTTGCCGAATCTATTCCTGCCTTAGTAAGCGCATTAAACAATGTTGATTTACCGACATTTGGAAGGCCGACAATGCCACACTTAAATCCCATTTTTTCCTTATTAGTTTGTATGCAAGTTTTTCATGGCCGTCTCTATCTCTCCTTCAACAAGAAGCTCTATAACTCCGATTGCCTCATCAATGGAGCCCCCTATTAGCGCTAATTCTTTTTTTGTTGGGGGGCTCAAAACAAAATTAACAACTTCATCTTTGGCTCCTGGATGTCCAATGCCGACCCTTAGACGATAAAAATCTTGAGTATCAAGTGATTTAATCGCATCTCGTAGTCCGTTGTGACCACCGTGACCACCTCCGAGCTTGATTTTAATGTTGCCCGGGCCTAGGTCTAATTCATCATGAATGACCACGATTTCATTTGCATTAATACCAAAATAAGCCGCCAAAGCTTGAATTGACTTGCCAGAACAGTTCATAAATGTTTGGGGCTTTAAAAGACGAACCTTTTTTGTGCCGACAAGAGTCTCAGCAGTCTCGCCAAAAAACTTTGACTGACTACCAAATTCAAGGCCCAGCTTTTTTGCTAGCTGATCAACAAACCAGAAGCCAACATTGTGACGATGGGCTAAGTGCTCCTTCCCTGGGTTGCCAAGTCCGACAATTAGTTTAATCATCACAATGTTCCTACGTATTTCTTATTGAGACAATAAGAAAGAGCACGATTTATGATTTTGAGTCGTAGTCTTTTGCCTCGTCGCCTTTGGATTCGCCTTCATCTTTAGCGCCCTCATCTCCTTCAGCCCCTTCAACTCCTTCAGCTCCTTCTTCTCCTTCCAGCTCTCCGTCAACAGGCTCTTCAATCTCTTCTTCAATAATGATTTTTGGTTCAGTAACAGAGCAAATAGTCTGATCGTGAGCTTCAACGTCTTCGTGCTGTAGTGATGTAATAGTGACGCCTTCTGGCAAAACAAGGTCAGTCAAAGACAAGTGTTCGCCTAAAGCAAGGCTGCTCACGTCTACATCAATTCCATGCGGCAAATCTTTTGGTAGACAGGAGATTTCAACTGAAACAACAAACTGATTTAAAACCAGACCAACACGCAAAGCTTCGTTTTCCTCTTCGCCAATGAAGTGGAGAGGGGTTGTTGTAATAAGCGCATGTTTGGCATCAACGCGCAAAAAATCCACATGCGCAACAGTGTTTTTAGCGGGATGGCGCTGAAGGTTTTTGACTACAACAGGCTCTTTGTTTTTATCAATGACCAAGTCCAGGACTGAAGTGAATGTGTCTTCGTTTTCTGTTAGATGAGTTATTTCATGAATGCTTAGTGACAACATTACTGGACCCTTGGTGCCACCATATATAATGCCAGGCACTTTTTCTTGTTTTCTCAGGCGGCGGCTCGCACCTTTCCCCTGATCTTCACGCAATGTAGCGTTAACGGTTATGCTCATTTTGAGTTCTCCTGTAAATAAAAAAACATCACCTAGGTGATGCAACTACTCATGTCCGCCTTGCGACCAGGCGAACAGGTGGGTAATTTTACCCGAAAATCTTTTCTTTGTAACTAGAACTTCTGCCTAGCGAGACTTGAGCCAAAATAGTAGGCCAAGGACCGCGCTCAACCCAACAAAAGGCCAAAGCGATTGTGTTGCCAAAACGCCGGCAAGAATAAAAAAAGCAGAGGCAGTGATAATTGCCCTTTGTTTGGCGGCATTTTCTCGGAGCTGGTTGATAATTGCGTCTGCTTGTTTTTTAGCAATATCCTGGCGCAGAGAGCCGTTTTCAAACTGTTTTAACGCGTTAACAGCCAGCATGGGAAGCTCTGGTATTTCGGCAATAAGCTCGGGTAGCTGGTCGGAGATTTTTTTCACAGTTCCTTTTAGACTGTATTTGTCTTTTATAAGCTTCTCAAGAAAAGGCTTGGCTGTAGCCCAAAGGTCAAGATCTGGATAAAGTGCGCGACCTAAACCTTCAATATTTAGTAGTGTTTTGTCAAGCAATAACAACTGGGGTTGAATAGTAATATCGAATCGCCTTGCTTCTTTAAATAGACTTAATAGAACTTGCCCAAAAGAAATTTCACTAAGCGGCTTTTGAAAAATTGGCTCACATACGCTGCGTATGGCGTTTTCAAATTCTAGTGCGCTAGTTCCTTTAGGGACCCAGCCTGACTCAAGATGGACTTGTGCTACACGCTTATAGTCTTGATTAAAAAACGCCAAAAAGTTTTGTGCTAGATAATACTGATCGGCATCGCTGAGAGTTCCCATAATGCCAAAATCAACACCAATGTATTGCTCTCCTTGGCCAACAAAAATATTGCCTGGATGCATGTCAGCATGAAAAAAGTTATGTTCGAATACCTGAGTGAAGAAAATAATAACGCCGTTTTCCGAAAGACGCATAAGGTCAGTCTTTTTTTCATTTAAAGCTTTAATATCACTAATAGGCGTGCCATAAATTCTCTCT
The DNA here is from genome assembly GCA_913044155.1 of uncultured Gammaproteobacteria bacterium. The sequence continues at coordinate 6,172 of CAJWNF010000005.1, read as the reverse complement.
ATAACTAATATATTTTCACGACAATAATCCCAGTGAACTTTTGGCACATACAGAAGGTCTGAATCTTTAAAGTTCTTTCTAAGTAGTGAAGCGTTAGCAGCCTCGGCCATCATGTTTAGCTCATTATAGATAATTCGCTCAAATTCAGTCACAGCTTCTCTTGGGCAAAGCCTTTTCCCATCAGGGTGTTTCTCAGCCAGGGCAGCAAATGCGTACAATAGGCGCACATCTCGTTTTATTTTTTTTCGAATATTTGGTCTCACTACCTTAACAATAACCTCTTCACCATCATGGCTAACAGCACTATGCACTTGCGCTATTGATGCTGAAGCAAAAGGCACATCATCAAAAGAAGAAAAAAGATTGTCAACGCTTTCTCCTAGGCTTTTTTCAATAATCGCTTTTGACTCCTTTGCGGGAAAAGGCGGGCACTTGTCTTGAAGCTTGGCCAGCTCATCGCCAATGTCTTCAGGCAAAAGATCGCGCCTAGTAGAAAGTGTCTGGCCAAACTTGATATAAACTGGCCCAAGCTCTTCTAGGGCAAGCCTAATCCTCTCGCCTCTAGAAAGTTTGCTGGTCGGGAAATAATGCCAAGGAGTGAGATATACAAGCGGTCTAAACCCTTTTAGCAAAGGCGTTGAGAGTATAAGGTTGTCAAGCCTGTAGCGGACTAGAATCCGGGAAACAATGACAAACCTCAGAAAGCTTTTCATTTAAAGTGCTTTTTTGCTAAAAAAATGAGAGCGACTAGGAGCAATTAAAATTGTTGAGAGCTCATCCTTAATCGACTCAATAGGGCTGGTTGTACTGCTAGCTATTTTGTCTTTAGTAAGCCGAACTGCCTTTCCAATTTGATGCGCCACAATGTCGCCAGTATAGTGTGAAATAGCTTCCTCTATATCTTGTGAAGATATCGCAAGCATTTCCGATAGTTTCTTGGCAACCTTGACATTGCCGTTAACGATAACTTCTTCGTTGTCCAAAAGCTCATCTAGACTAGTGCCGCCTAATAGAGACAAAAAAGCATCTCTATTGAGCTTAATAGCAACATCAACATTGTTTACTTCTTTTGATTTAATTACAAATACACGAGAGTTTGTAAACACAAAAGCAAGCTCCATATTGAGCTCAGCAAGCTCTAGGTTTATTTTCTTGCCCTCAAGAGTCTCTGTATTAATGCCAGAAGTATCAATTAGTTGGTTAAGAGCTTTTTCAAGTGAAAGACGAATCATATATGGTTAAGCCTTGATAGCTTTATGGAGCGCCACAATTCCACCAGACAGGTTTTGGTATTCACATAGATCAAATCCAGCGCCAATAATCATTGCCTTAAGGTCTTCTTGGTTTGGGTGTTTACGGATTGATTCCGCTAAGTATTGATAGCTTTGTTCGTCATTTGCCAATAAGCCGCCTAATTTAGGCATAACATTGAAAGAGTAGTAGTCGTAGAATTTTTCCAGCATTTCATTTTCGACTTTGGAAAATTCTAATATCAACAAACAGCCGCCCTTTTTTAGGACTCTGAACATTTGCCTAATAGCGGCTTCTTTGTCAGTAACATTTCTGAGTCCAAAAGCAATGCTTACACAGTCAAACGAGTTGTCTTCAAAAGGCAGACACTCCGCATTTGCTTGGACAAATTCAACGTCAAATACGCCACGGTCGATGAGACTCTTCCTTCCCTCTTCAAGCATTGCTCCATTGATATCAGTCAAAATTACCTGTCCAGAGTCGCCAACTTTTTCTCTAAATTTAAGAGCTAAATCGCCCGTCCCGCCAGCAATATCTAGGACCCTGTCTCCCTCCTTCACATTGCTGCTGGCTATGGTGTATCTTTTCCATAGACGGTGGGCACCCATCGAAAGCACGTCATTCATCAGGTCGTAGTTTGTTGCTACAGAGTCAAAAACCTCCCTGACCAAGCCTTGCTTGTCATCAACGCCTACTTCCTTATAGCCAAAATGAGTTGTCTTTGCCATGCTAGCTTACGGGGTAGCTTCTGAAGTCCTTACCGGTATAAATTTGTGTTGGTCTAAAGATTTTATTGTGACTCACCTGTTCGTGCCAGTGTGCCACCCACCCTGCTGAACGCGCCATAGCAAAGATTGGGGTGAAGTGCTCTTTGGTAAATTTAAATACTTCGGCGTAAAGGATGCCCGAGTAAAAATCGACGTTTGGATAGACCCCCTTGTGAGACAATAGTTCGTTACAGATGCTTTCAACCTCCAGCGCTGTTTCAAAGCGTTCGGATAAAGTATGGCCATTTGAGTTGATGTAATCTTTAAGTAGCCCCTCAAGAATTGTTGCACGAGGGTCCTTTGTTTTGTATTCACGATGACCCATGCCCCAGATGACTTTTTTGTTTTTGAGCCTGTCTTCAATAAAGCCACGTGCATTTTTTGGAGACCCTATCTCGTCGAGCATAATTAGTACGTTTTCGTTTGCATTGCCGTGCAGAGGGCCTGCAAGAGTTCCTACCCCTGAGGCAATTGAAGAAAAAGGATTGGCTAGCGTAGACGCCGTTACCATGGTTGAAAAGGTAGAGGCATTGATAGTGTGTTCGGCATGCAAAATCAAGCATACGTCTAAAAGCTTAATAATTTTCTCGTCAGCTTTTTCGCCGAAACACATATACAGAAAGTTTTCCGCATAATCCATATTATTGCTTGGAGGGATTGGGTCATATCCTCTACTAATACGTGTCCACATTGCCACCAAAGTGCTCATAGTTGAGATGATTTTTACGAGCGCGTTTTGAGTAAACTCTGAGTCTGGTTCTGACGCGCCGGCATCTGGGTAGAAAGTTGCCATTGAGGCTATTGCAGTTTGGAGCACGTCCATTGAGTGCCCATTTGGTGGAAGCGACCACAGCAAACGGCGGATTTTGCGCTTAACCTCATTTCGCTTTTGTAAAATATGTTTAAAGTTCTCAAGCTCTTCAGGGCTTGGCAGCTCTCCGTGCATCAACAAGAGCGCGGTTTCTTCAAATGAGGAGTGGTCAACAAGGTCTTTTATGGAGTAGCCTCTATAGGCAAGTATTCCTTTTTCTCCGTCGATTGAGGATATTTCTGACTCAGTTGCTGGTACGCCTGCTAGACCCGGTACATAATCTTTCATGATAATCTTGATGTTGTAGTTAAACTATTCGAGTTTGTATTTTACCAATTATAGTTGTGCGGCGCAACATTACCCTCTAATTTTTCAGTAATGGAATATCTAAACCGAAAAAGATGAACCGCAGCCACAAGTAGTTTTGGCATTTGGATTGCTCACAAAAAACCTAGCCCCTTGCAAGTCTTCCAGATAGTCTACCGTGGAGCCTGCAAGGTACTGATAGCTCATAGGGTCCACCACAAGCTGTACTCCGTTGTTGTATACACCGCTATCACCTTCTTTTATGGCTTCGTCAAAGGTAAATCCATATGAAAACCCTGAACAACCGCCACCGGTAATGTAGACTCTCAGTCTGAGTTTTGGGTTCTTTTCTTCACTTATTAGCTGCGCCACCTTAGTAGCAGCGTTGTTACTAAAAACAATATCAGCATCTTCTAAAATTTCTGCAGTTTCCATTTTTTATGGCAACAAGCCTAACTGCGTTAAGCCTGTGTTTTCTTTAATTCCAAACATTAGGTTCATATTCTGTATAGCTTGACCCGCGGCACCTTTTACTAAGTTGTCTATTACAGACATAATCACTAGTTTATTGCTATGCTCGACATACTGTATTGCGATTTGGCAATAATTAGATGATTTAACTGAGCGGGTTTCCGGGTAAAAGCCTTCAGGCAGTATTTTAACAAAATCTTCGTTTTGATAGGCTTTTTCGAAATAAGGCCTAACATCTTTGGTCGAGTCCAGTAGGTCAACATATAGTGTTGCCTCAATGCCACGAATCATTGGCACTAGGTGTGGCACGAAAGTTAAGCCGACTTCTTTGCCAGACATAAGCTCTAATTCTTGTTTTATTTCAGGAAAATGTCGATGCCCGCTAACTCCATAAGGCTTAAATGACTCAGAAGCTTCACAAAGAAGCATCGCTTGGTGGGCGCTCCTTCCAGCTCCGCTGGCCCCAGATTTACAGTCAGCAATGATATTAGAACAATCAATTAAATTATTTTCTAGTAGTGGCTTTAAAGCCAACAGTATGGCTGTAGGGTAACAACCAGGGTTAGCTATCAGTCGTGCGCCCTTAATGGCGTCTCTGCGTATTTCTGGTTGGCCATATACGGCCTCAGAAAGCAGGGCGGGCTGTGTATGCTCCATGTTGTACCATTTGGACCAGATGGAAGGGCTTTGAATACGAAAATCGGCCCCCAAATCAATAACCTTTATGCCATTTTCTAGGTATGCTCCAGCAGACTCCATAGCAACACCGTGAGGTGTGGCAAAAAATACAACATCGCAGTCATTCAAAGACTCCATATTGGGCATTGAAAAAGTTAAGTTTGTTAATCCTGCAAGATTCGGAAATATTTCCTTAATTTTTTTCCCATGAAGGGCCCTTGAACAAATAGCAATAACTTCAGCTTTTGGATGTTGGTGCAATATTCGTAAAACTTCAATCCCGGTATAGCCAGATCCGCCAATTATGCCTGCTTTAATTTTCATGAATTATTTACTCCTAGCATTTTTTCAAGGTAGTGAATATTTGCCTCACCCTTTTTAAAGGTAGCATCTTCCATGATGACCCTATGCAGAGGTATATTAGTTTTAATGCCGTCAATAACCATTTCATTTAATGCATTCTGCATTTTTATAATGGCCTTGGAGCGACTACCGGCAAAGGTAATAAGCTTTCCAATCATAGAGTCATAGAAGGAGGGGACAGTATAGCCGTTATAGATATGTGAGTCGACTCTTACTCCAAGCCCTCCCGGAGCATGGTATTGAGTAATCCTTCCCGGAGAAGGCATGAAGTTTTTTGGATCTTCGGCATTGATTCTACACTCAATTGCGTGTCCATGAATTTGTATATCTTTTTGTTTATAAGATAAAGGGTCGCCTCCAGCGATTAAAATTTGCTCCTGTACAATATCCACGCCAGTAATCATTTCGGTAATAGTGTGCTCAACTTGGATTCGAGTATTCATTTCAATAAAGTAAAATTCGCCATTTTCAAAAAGAAACTCAAATGTTCCGGCACCACGATAATTGATTTGTTTACAGGCCTTGGCGCAGATGCTGCCAATTTTTTTTCGAAGCTCCACATCTATGCCTGGAGCTGGTGCCTCTTCAACAACTTTTTGATGTCTACGTTGCATCGAGCAGTCTCGTTCGCCTAAATGTATTGCATTTCCATGTTGGTCAGCGAGAATTTGGACCTCAAGATGCCTAGGAGTGGTTAGAAATTTTTCCATATAGACTTCGTCGTTACCAAAGAAGCTTAGGGCTTCTGTTTTGGTGAGCTCGATAGAATTGATTAGTTCTTTCTCTGACTCTACAACGCGCATGCCACGTCCACCACCACCACCAGAGGCCTTAATAATAATTGGAAAGCCTATCGATTTGGCAAGCTTAATATTGTTTTTTTCATCCTCATCTAGGGCCCCATTAGATCCTGGAACGCATGGCACACCAGAATTTTGCATCGCCTCTATGGCGGCAACCTTGTCACCCATTATGCGGATATTTTCTGATTTTGGTCCAATAAAAATAAAGCCGCTTTCTTCTACTTGTTCGGCAAAATCAGCGCTTTCAGAGAGAAAGCCATAGCCAGGATGGATTGCATCTGCATGTGTCACTTCGGCCGCACTAATAATGGCAGGTATATTTAAATAGCTGTTTTGCGAAGAATGTGAACCAATACAAACGGCTTCATCAGCAAGACGAACATGTTTAAGGTCTCTATCGGCAGTGGAATATACTGCAACAGTTTGTATTCCGAGCTCCTTAGAGGCCCGTAAAACACGCAGTGCTATTTCACCACGATTGGCAATAAGTATTTTCTTTATTGAGTTCATTCTATTACAATAAGCGTCTGTCCAAATTCAACGGCTTCACCATCTTTAATAAGAATAGCAACAACAGTGCCAGACTGGTCAGCCTCAATTTGATTCATAATTTTCATTGCTTCTATAATTCCTACAATGTCGCCTTGATTGACGTGCTGGCCGATGCTTACGAAAGGTTTTGCACTTGGAGATGCGGAAGAATAGTAGGTTCCGACCATTGG
>CAJWNF010000004.1 GCA_913044155.1 uncultured Gammaproteobacteria bacterium | reverse complement strand
TTCGCTGGTTTACGATAGATCTGGTTGAGTATCTGGCCAAAAAAAGGGGTGGCGACAAAGCGGCTAGGATTGATCCAAGTATTAGTCGGTTTCTTGGTATTGGTAATTCTACTGGTTTGGGTATGGCACCTTTTTTATTAAAACACCCGAACCTGATTCATAGCTGGGTTTTAGCTAAAGAAACCGCATTAGCAAGAGTCAGAAGTATTGAGACACCTCTAGATGGCTCGCTTGAAAAATTTGTGCAGTCCCTTGACCAAGTTAGTCAACATCTTAGAGAATGGCTTGTTGATGACGAAGTACAGACATCACGTATTGAGCGCCTTAAGAGTGAAATTGAATCGCTGACCAATTGGTGCAATAATGAAATTAACCTAGCGAAGCCTTATCCCTGGAACGGCATTTATCAATACACCGAAGATTGTTATTCTTTGGAATGTCAGGAATTAGTTGTCTCTTTAATTATTGAGCCCCATGGTTCTTTGGTGGATGAGCTGGCAGAGACAATGTTCTCTGAGTCTATACCAAAGCTTCAAGTTGGCATGACAATAAGTAGATTAAAAGAAATAGTTAAGAATTATTACGCTTGGGCTATAGCTATTGATTTTACAACAACTAAGTCGCAGCAACATTTCTGGTATTACTCGGAAGATAAATTAGAGCCTCGCTTTGGTTCTCGTGCAGATGAAGAGGGCTCCGAACAGGAGATGCCTTTGACCATTGGACGTGACGCATATGAACTTAACGAGGCGCTGCTTTCAGTGGATGATGATATGTTGGTGAGTGAATTCTTACTTGCTTATCCACAGTATAGACACAGCATACGTCGCATTCAAAACACTCTTATAATGCCATATTCAGAGGTGCAAGATAATTTATTAGATGAATCTATGCTGCCATTAAATTTGTTGCGCTTCAAGTTGGCTTTTTTTGGAGCCTCAAAGTTTGATCCTAAGTCTGAACTATGGACCAGAATATGTATGTATCAAGGTGCTCCAATGCCAGAACATTTATCTGACAGTGGTTATGATGACTGGTACTTTCCAGTTATACCAAGAGGGTTTATTTAGATGACAAAAAAGCAGTTAACTATTTCACTGAATGAGGTAATTTTTTTCTTTACTCGTGCAGGTTTTGGGGTGAAAGCGCCTATCGGCGTAGCTGAAGACTTCGCTCGCAGCAATGTATGGATTGCAGAAAACGGTTTTGATCCTAGTTTGTGCAGTCTTGGTGCATTAGATAATGTAGATAGTCAGGCTAGTGATTTAGGAATACTGTTCAAAAAGACAGAAAATGGGGGGCGTTTTTATTGTCCAAGCGACCTATATTTGTCATCCCTTATTGCTTCTGTAAGTGTTGTAGATAGGATTAATCTAGGTATTAACGATAATCAATTAGTTTTAAGAAATGTTGACTTTCCTATTTTGGTTATTGCTGCGATGGGTGCAAATAAATGCAACGGTTTGCAGGCATTTTGGCTAGACGAAAGTAATCATGAATACTCAGTAAGGTTTGCTGCAGAGGGCGTCTGGGAAGTAGTAAGCTCCAATTCACAGCCGATAGAGTTAAGCAAGGGGGCCAACATGATTATTCAGCCTGTTTCTAGTGAAACAACAAGCCCCTCCAACGCTAATGTTAAGAGATATACTACGGCTAATGAAAAGGAAAAAATATTGCAAAGTGGTGTTAGGGTAGGAGAAAACTGGCAAGGGATATATGATTATTTTTCACGTTGCCTGGTGAAATCAACCGCAGAATCTCTTGCTTCAGGGGCAGGCGCAGGGATGGTTGATACAGATTAGTATATATTTACCAGATTGGACACCTCAGCATTCAATAAAGCTAACTGCCAATCCGCCTAGAGATGTTTCTTTATATTTCTTTGACATATCGAGACCGGTTTTTTTCATAGCGGCGATACACTGATCCAATGAAACCAAATGTTCGCCACTTTCTCTGAGTGACAATGAGCTTGCCGTGTAAGCCTTGACGGCGCCAAAGCCATTTCGCTCAATGCAGGGCACTTGCACAAGTCCCTTAACTGGGTCGCATGTCATTCCCATGTGATGTTCTAGCGCCATCTCAGCGGCGTTTTCAATTTGAGCACTGCTACCACCTCTGGCTGCACATAGTCCAGCTGCCGCCATTGCGGAGGCCGAACCTACTTCACCTTGACAACCAACTTCTGCTCCCGATATAGAACTATTGTGTTTAATTAGACCTCCTATGGCTGCTGCTGTTAACAGATATTGACGTATCTGTTCAGTGGTGGCAGATTTGTGTTTATAGCAATAATACAGGGCTGCAGGGACGACTCCAGCTGCGCCATTGGTTGGCGCCGTGACGACCATATGGCCTGCAGCATTCTCTTCGTTGACCGCCATTGCATAGGCACATAACCAGTCATTTGGAGTTGTATTTTCAAAGTCATCTTGAAGGCTTCGATGCAATTTTTTTGCACGTCTATTTGTATTAAGTCCGCCGGGCAGATGACCTTCTGAAGAGAGACCATTTTCTATGCATTTCTTCATATAGCTCCAGATTAGATCGAGCTTTTTATTGAGTTCTCGTTCTGACATATTGTGTAGCTCGTTAGCAAGCTTCATTTGCCAGATTGTCTTGTTATATTTTTCAGACATTTCTAGCATCTCGCCTGAGTTATCAAAAGGAAAAGGGTATTCAGCGCTTGGTTCACTTGCAATGGGTGATTCAACCTGGTCAATCTCTTCTGGTGTGGAAATAAAACCTCCACCTATAGAAAAATAGGTGTGAGATATGAGTACCTTGTTTGATGTATCAAGAAGATCAAAAATCAGTCCATTTGGATTCTGTTTCAATGAATTTCTAGTGTCAAAAATTATGTCATTTTCTGCAAAGAAGGAAGCGTTTTGGTTGGTATCGATAGACACATTTTTTGCCGCCCAAACACGCTCAATAACTTCGTCTATTTTCTCGTTGATAATTGTATTCGGTAGATATCCATGCAAACCAAGCGTTACTGCTCGATCTGTTCCATGTCCAACACCTGTGTACGCTAGAGAGTCCTTTAAGGTGCACCTAATCTGATAATCATTGACTTTATTATTGGAATTTAAAAATTCTCTTACATGCTGCATAAAGTCATTGGCAGCAACCATAGGTCCCATGGTATGGGAGCTTGATGGGCCAATTCCAACTTTAAATAAATCTAAAACACTAATAAACATATTAAAACCTAATGCCAACTCAAATTAAAATTAGAGTCAGATAATGAAACAGGTTATTATAGCTACCTAACTTTAGTATACACCTTGATTTAATTAAGGCCTTTGGGAGTCAGTTTTGGCATTATTAATTTCGGTCAGTGAATTTTGGGAAGATGAAAAGGTTTGGCGTCAATTTGTTCAGGCGGAGTTGCCAGATATTGATGTCAGAGTCTATCCTGATGACGGTGATGTTAATGAAATAAAATACGCTGTGGTATGGAAGCATCCCCATGGAATTTTAAAGAAATACCCAAATTTGAAGGCAATTCTATCTTTAGGCGCAGGAGTAGATCATATTCTAAGTGATCCTGATTTGCCGAAAGACTTGCCAATTGTTCGTTTAGTTGATGTCAAGTTAACGCATGAGATGTGTTTCCATGCCCTGCATTGGGTGCTACATTTTCATAGTGACCAATATTTATATATGAATCAGCAGCTTGATAAAAAATGGCTTCAGCACGGCTCCATACAGCCTGAGGACAGGTCAGTAGGGATTATGGGTTTGGGCAATATTGGAAAAGGCATCGGGACTTCACTTGTCAGTCAAGGCTTTAAGGTTTTGGGTTGGGGCGCTAGTCAAAAATCGTCTTTGGGTGATATAGAATACTTTTTTGGTGATGAGCAGTTAGGCGATTTCTTGGGCAAGACAAATATATTAATTAATGTTCTACCTTTAACAAAAGACACAACTAATTTGCTCGGAAAACAAGAACTTCAATGTTTGCCTAGAGGTTCATTTATTATAAATATGGGCAGAGGAGGTATAGTCAACGAGACAGATTTATTGTCTCTACTAGATGAAGGGCACATTACTGCCGCGGCTATGGATGTATTTGAACAAGAACCTTTGCCTGCAAATAACCCTCTCTGGAGCCATCCGTCTGTCTACATTACTCCTCATATCGCAGGACAAAGCAATCCAAAATCTTCAGCAAAAACAATTGCTGAAAATATTTACCGCATAGAGGATGACAAGCTGCCTTTTCCAATCTATAACATTAATAAAGGCTACTAGGAATTGACGATAAATTAATTCAATAGTTAGTGAATCAAACTAAAATTATCGTTTTCTTTTTACAAGTAAGGGAATATAATAACGCATCTAATTTAACACAAGCTTTAGACTTCAGTAAATGAATAATAAGCTTGTAATTGATTATATTAAATGTCATCAGTTGATCAAATATTAATTACTCCGCTTTATCAAATGCATCTAGATGCCAGTGCAAAAATGGTGCCGTTTGCGGGCTATGAAATGCCACTCCAGTATCCTTTAGGAATTAAAAAAGAACACCTGCACACACGCGAAAACGCTGGTCTTTTTGATGTTTCTCATATGGGTCAAATCAAGCTTACAGGTCAGAACGCAAAACAGGCATTGGAGACTCTAGTTCCAGTCGATATAGTTGATTTACCTCTAATGAAACAACGTTATGCTGTCTTTACAAATAATAATGGCGGTGTGTTGGATGACTTGATGGTGACAAATATTGGAGATGATGATTTGTTTTTAGTGGTAAACGCAGCATGCAAAGTGGCAGATTTTGAACACTTAAAGAGTTTAGTTGATAGTGGTTGTGAAGTTGAGCTTCTTGAAGATGTTGCGCTGTTAGCTTTGCAAGGGCCAAAAGCATCTGAAGTATTGGCACAATTTGCACCTACCTGTAATGAAATGACATTTATGACGGCTAGGAAATTGATGATTGGAGACGTCGAGTGTCTAGTGACGAGGTCCGGTTACAGTGGTGAGGATGGATTTGAAATTTCAATGCCAGCATTTGAGGCAGAGCGTATTGCTAAACTTTTTTTGTCTGATTATGCAGTTCAGTGGGCGGGTCTCGGAGCTAGAGACTCGCTCCGTTTAGAGGCAGGTTTGTCTCTCTATGGCCATGAACTGGACGAAAATCATACTCCGGTAGAGTCTTCTTTGGTCTGGGCTTTATCAAAAGCAAGAAGGCATGACGGAGTTCGCCCAGGAGGTTACCCCGGCGACAGTGTTATCATGAAGCAGCTTTCCAAGGGTACAGAAGCAAAGATTGTCGGCCTTCAGCCCGAAGGAAGGATTCCGGTTCGCGATGGCACTTCAATTGAAGACGAAGCTGGCAATCATGTCGGTAAAGTTACCAGCGGAGGTTTTGGTCCGAGCGCCGGAAAACCCATCTCTATAGCGAGAATTGCAGTAAACTTTATTGACGATAATTCTGCCTTATTCGCATTAGTACGTGACAAGAAGATTCCGGTTAATGTTGTTAAGTTGCCATTTGTAAAACAAAATTACTTTAGAGGATAATAAAAAATAGGAGAAGTGATGGGGACAAAGTATTCAACAGATCATGAATGGATCGAACTTAAAGGGGAAGATGAGGTGGTTATCGGGATAACAGATTTTGCCCAGGAACAGCTAGGTGATCTGGTTTATATTGAGCTTCCCTCAATTGGAGACGAAATTACATGTGGCGACAATATATCGGTAATTGAGTCTGTTAAGGCTGCTTCGGATTTGATTGCACCGGTTTCAGGGGAAGTCGTTGATGTAAATAATCAATTGGAAGATGAACCCGAACTGGTTAGTGAAGACCCTATGGGTGAGGGTTGGTTTATCAAAGTTAAACTTTCCGATATTTCAGAACTTGACGACTTGATGGATGAGTCAGCATACCAAGCATTTATTGAAGATTGAGGTAACATTCTAATGGCCACTAAGATTGAAGATCTTCTAAATAGCGACCCCTTTACCAACAGGCATATCGGTTCTTCAACTGAACAGCGTCAGACAATGCTCAGTTATCTAGGTTTTAATAACTTGGATGACCTGATAGAAGAGGTGGTACCAGATATTATTCGACGGAAAAAGCCAATGAATATGGCCGAAGGCCTCTCAGAGTTGGCGGCACTGAAGCAGTTAAGAAACTTGGCTAGAATGAATATCCGTTACAAGTCATTTATTGGTCAGGGCTATTACAATTCAATTACACTTCCAGTAATTCAGCGCAACATAGAAGAGAATCCGGCTTGGTATTCCGCATACACTCCATACCAACCTGAGATTTCTCAAGGTCGTCTGGAGGCCTTGATGAACTTTCAAACAATGGTTTCAGATTTAACCGGCCTAGATATAGCGAATGCGTCGATGCTGGATGAGTCAAGTGCCTGTGCGGAAGCTATGAGCTTGTGTGACAGGATTAGTAGATCGAAAAGTAAGGTATTTTTTGTTGCTAATGATTGTTATCAAATGAATATTGAGGTGGTATTGACACGAGCCGAGCCACTAGGTATTGAAGTTGTGGTTGGCGATCCTTTGACTGATTTAGACGAGCTTGATGTTTTCGGTGTATTACTGCAGTACCCAAATACCTATGGTAGCTATAGTGATTACTCTAAATTAATAGACTCTATTCATAAAAAGAATGCTCTTGTTGCTGTGAGTGCAGACTTATTAGCTTTAACGCTTTTAAAGCCACCCGGAGAAATGGGTGCAGATATCGTGGTTGGTAATTCGCAAAGGTTTGGAGTACCGATTGGTTATGGTGGTCCACATGCTGCTTATATGTCAATTAAGCAAGAATATAAACGCTCAATGCCCGGCAGAATTATTGGTGCTTCAGTTGATACGAACGGTAGGTTGGCTTATCGTCTAGCTCTGCAAACTCGTGAACAACACATACGTCGTGAAAAGGCAACAAGTAATATCTGTACTGCGCAAGCTCTTTTGGCAGTTATGGCAAGCATGTATGCTGTCTATCATGGCGCTGGAGGCCTTATAAAAATTGCCAATAGAATTTTTCGTTACGCTGCTGTCTTTGCTGACGGCATCTCTGAAATGGGTTTTCGTATTGTTAATGAAACGTTTTTTGATACATTAACGATAGAAGTTAAAAACTCTGACGCTGTTGTCATGCAGGCTGAAAAAAATGGATACAACATAAATGTTTTTAGTAAAACCCTCGTTTCAGTTTCATTTGATGAGCTCAGTACTCCAGAGGATATAGAGTATTTATGGAGAATATTTAATACAGAATCTAAGCTCAGCGCACAACTGCTATTTGAAAAAAATAAATCTCAAATAAGTAAAAAAATAAAAAGAACGTCAAAATTCATGACTCACGATGTGTTTAATACGTATCGTTCAGAAACTAATATGATGCGCTATATTCGTTATCTGGGTGATAAAGACCTTGCACTTGACCGAGCAATGATACCGCTTGGATCGTGTACTATGAAGTTGAATGCTGCGGCTGAATTGATACCTGTAACTTGGCCGGAATTTTGTCAAATCCATCCCGCAGTGCCAATGAATCAGGTGATAGGATATCATCAAATGATAAGCGATCTTGAAGAGATGATGTGTGAAGCAACTGGATACTCTGCGATTTCTTTGCAGCCTAACTCAGGAGCCCAGGGTGAATATGCAGGACTTATAGCAATTCGTGCTTTTCATCGAAGTAACGATGAAGGACATCGAAATATTTGCCTAATTCCAGCTTCTGCTCATGGAACCAATCCAGCCTCTGCACAGATGGCGGGGATGAAAGTAGTTGTAGTCAAGACTGCAGATAATGGCTATATTGATATGGCAGATTTAACATCTAAGTGCAAAGAAAATGAAGAAAATTTGGCTGCAATTATGATTACTTATCCATCTACTCACGGGATATTTGAAAAAGACGTTAAGGAGGTTTGTGAGGTTGTACATAAAGCTGGAGGACAGGTATATATTGATGGTGCGAACATGAATGCAATGGTTGGAATTTCTGCTCCCGGTGAATTTGGCGGCGATGTTTCGCATTTTAACTTACACAAAACATTCGCCATCCCTCATGGTGGTGGTGGTCCAGGTGTGGGCCCTATTGGAGTTAAGGAGCATTTAGTAGATTTTTTACCGAGAACGCCATTAAATAATACTGGTGTCGGTAGTATTTCTGGTGCGCCGTGGGGTTCTGCTAGTATTTTGCCAATTAGCTGGATGTATATTGCGATGCTTGGCAAGAATGGTCTTTACGAAGCCACCACAAATGCAATATTGAATGCAAATTACATAGCAACTCGTTTGTCAGAACACTATCCTATACTCTATAGTGACGAGAATGGCAGGGTTGCCCATGAATGCATTGTTGATCTCCGCTCCATTAAGGAAAATTTCGGTATTAGTGTAGATGATGTTGCAAAACGTTTAATTGATTATGGTTTTCATGCACCTACAATGTCATTTCCAGTTTCCGGAACTTTAATGATTGAGCCAACTGAGTCAGAATCTTTGGATGAGTTAGATCGTTTTTGTGACGCCATGATTCAAATCAGAAAAGAGATCCAAAAAGTCGAAGCAGGGGAGTATTCGGTCACAGATAATCCTCTAATTAATGCACCTCACACACTGGAAATGGTATCGTCTTCAGTCTGGAGTTATTCTTATTCTAGAGAAGAAGCGGCCTATCCACTGGAAAGCTTAAGAAGGGTTAAGTATTGGCCGCCAGTCTCTCGAGTAGATAATGTGCATGGCGATAAGAACTTAATTTGTACCTGTCCAAGCATAGAAAATTATGAGTGAGAAATATATGGAGTCGATATTAGTTAGCGTATTGGGTGAGGATAAGCCAGGTTTAATAGATGGTTTGTCTGAGATTATCTTGTCATATGAAGGTGACTGGGTTGAAAGCAGAATGTCAAGCTTTGAAGGGAAGTTTGCAGGGATTATAAAGGTTAATGTTCCTTCAAAGAATGTCGATAAGCTGATCAAGAAGTTAGAAGCTTCAAATTTAGGATTAAAGATTGTTTGTGAAGAAACCAAATCGAACGCCCTTCAACCATTTAAGTCATACAATATCGAGCTGATTGGTCAAAATCATATAGGGATTATCAATAAGCTTTCTCACGCATTAGTAGCACTAGGGGGAAATGTTGAAGAGATTAAGTCGGAAATTATCGAAGCCTCTATGTCTGGTGAAAAGCTCTTTAAGGCAGAAATTACTCTCCATATACCTACCACGGTTGAGGAATATGTTATCCGAGACCGGCTAGAAGACATAGCTAACGAAATGATGGTGGAAATATTCTCTTACGAGAGCTGATTCCAACTATTTCGGCAATTCAAACTCTTTTTTTGCTTTTTTAGCTCTTTATGATATTGTGTTCAGGCCCGTACGGGAACTTGGTAATGTCATAAGCGCTATCTTCAGTAATAACCATGATGTCGTGCTCACGGTAACCTCCAGCACCAGGCTGTCCTTCTGGAATCATAATCATCGGCTCCATAGATACGACCATATTTTTTTGCAAAACAGTGTCGATATCTTCGCGCAATTCAACTCCTGCCTCACGACCGTAGTAGTGTGACAGCACTCCAAATGAATGGCCATAGCCAAAGGTGCGACTTTTAAGTAGACCGTATTCTGCAAAGATTTTATTTAGTTCAAGGGCAATATCTTTACACGCTACACCTGGCTTAATTAGCTTCATGCCTTCTTCGTGAACTTCAACATTTATTTCCCAAAGTCTTAATGACTCGTCATCGACATGATCGAAAAATAGCGTTCTTTCAAGTGCAACATAATAACCAGCAATCATTGAGAAGCAGTTGAGACTGAGAATGTCTCCTTTTTGAACTTTTCTTGTAGTGACAGGGTTATGCGCACCGTCGGTATTTATTCCTGACTGAAACCAAGTCCAAGTATCCATAAGTTCAGAGTGCGGGTATCTCTTTGCGATTTCTCTAACCATTGCTTGGGTTGAATGAAGTGCTACTTCATTCTCAGGCGCACCCTCTTTGACAGCTTCAACTAAGGCTGCACCGCCAATATCGCAGACATTAGCGCCTTGGATAATATGGGCAATTTCTTCATCTGATTTAATCGAACGCATCTTCATACAGTCAACTGATATATCTGTAAGTTCGGCTTTATCAAATGCGTTTAGAAGTTTATCCAGGCGTTCCTTTGTAATATGGTCATGCTCGATTCCAATTCTGCCTTTATTTTGAGCTAGTTGCTGAAGAGCAAAAAAGAAACTATCTTTTTGCCAATCGGTGTAGACAAGGTTTTCACCAAAGGTGCGACGCCAAGGTTGTCCGCCATCAATATTTGCCGAGACCGTTGTAGCTTTATCATGAGTAATAACTAGGGCATAAGGACGACCAAAAGAACAATAGAGGAAATCACTGTAGTAGTTGATGTTGTGAATTGAGGTAAAAATTGCAGTATCAATATTGTTTTTGGTCATGTAATTTCTAAGCTTTGACTGGCGGTTTTTATATTCTGTATCAGAAAACGTATGGACAATATTTTCCCCATTTGGAATAAGCTTTGTTCTTGGCATATTCATAACATATCCTCGATGTGATTTATCCTGCGGATGTTAATAAAGTTTTCTTGGGAAAGCAAGCTTTTTCTATACACTATGTTTTTAAACTATAACAAGAAGAAAACTATCAATACCACTTTTAGTGTATTTGCTTCAAGTGACCCTCACGAATGAATGAGTATATGCCTGAAGCCACAATTATTGCAGCTCCACTAAGTGTTAATAAGTCTGGTCTTTCTCTAAGAATTATGATTGATAAAAGCATAGCAAACACCAAACGTGAGTATCTAAATGGTGATATAACTGATACATCTCCATTGCGAGTAGCAAGCACAATTGCGTAATAGCCAATTACGCCGACAAACACGGCTGAGATTAAATACACTATTTCAATTGAAGAAGGGATAACCATAGCTGAAAAGAAAGGCATAGCAAAAAAACCAGAGATGCCCATTGCAAAAAATGCATAAATAGAAACTGTTGTTGTTGAAATATCAATCTGCATGGTGCGGGTCGCTAAATCCCTTACTGCTAAAAATATAGTTGCAATAACAGCTAGTAGCGAGGCTGGCATAAAACTATCAAATCCTGGGCGCAATATCAATAAAACCCCAAAAAATCCAATCATTATTGCAGTCCAGCGTCGCCAACCAACTTTTTCTCCAAAAAATATCGCAGCGCCCATCGTCACCATTAATGGGGTTGTCATTAAAATTGATGCTACCGATGAAAGTGGTGTTAAAGCAATCGCTGAAGTAAAGAACAATGCCGCAAACAGTTCACATAATGTCCGCACGATAACGGGCCTATTTAATAGATCTCTGTGCAGAATTGGCGCATGTGTTAGAAGCGCTATAACTAAGAATACTGCGGTTCCACTAAAGCCAAGAATAAATAAAATCTGTGATACTGGTAAATGCGATGAAAGGAGCTTGATAAATAAATCTTCAAGAGCGAATCCAGCCATAGCCAGAAGCATGAATAAAATACCCCGCAAATTTTCCATATGCCGCCTTAAAATTATTTTGAGTATGTTTTGTCCAGTATCATCCTTGCCCCCATTTCAGCAATCATCATGGTTGGTGCCGAAGTGTTGCCGCTGACAATGGTTGGCATAATTGAGGCGTCAATAACACGTAGATTTTTCATCCCTCTTACCTTCAGATTAGACGGAGAAACTACTGCAAGTTCATCAATTCCCATTTTGCAAGTTCCTACTGGATGGTAGACTGTCAGCGCTGTTTTTCTTATGTATTCTAATATTTCTTCATCACTCTTTAGAGTTTTTCCTGGCGCCATTTCTTTGCCACGAACTTCGTCAAATTCTGTCGATAATAAGACTTCTCTGGCTTTTTTTAGTGCCTCAATTATGATGGCCTCGTCTCTTGGGTCAGATAAAAAATTGTGGTCAATAAGTAGTTTAAATTTTGACCCCTCCTTGGCCAACTTGACGGAGCCAGTGCTATAAGGTCTTAACAGGCAAGTAAAAAGCGAGTAGCCATGGCCAAACTCAAATCTTTTGCCGCGATGACTTCTATAAATGGGAGTGAAGTGAAACTGAACGTCTGGATAGTCATTGTTGGCGTATTTAGTTTGCGCAAAGCCACCTGCCTCGACGTAGTTAGTTGTCCACCAGCCCATCTTATTAAAGTAGTATTTGAACGGGGCAGTAATTACGTCAGGCAATAAAGATTTCCATGAAACACCTATTGATTCAGCCTTGTTCGAGCGCACAGTAACCATAGAATCCAAGTGATCTTGGAGATTTTCGCCAACCCCAACCAGGTTGTGTTTGCAAGTTATGCCAAGCTCGTCAAGGTCTT
>CAJWNF010000003.1 GCA_913044155.1 uncultured Gammaproteobacteria bacterium | reverse complement strand
CCATGAAACTTGCAAACATCAAAAAAACAAACAAAAACACCGATAAACTGATGCGCGTCCTGAGGGATTTAAACATTTTGTCAGAACCCTTTCCTCCGCCCCTTAACATACCAACAAGCGCTGAGCCTAAGCTAAACAAAATGACCACAAGAATTGCAATTATAATAATATTCATAATTCTCTCTGTTCAGTTGCAAAAAAAAGACCCCATCCAAGGGGTCTTTTTTTAAACCGCTTAATAATCATTATATCCAGTAAACAAAAATAAATAGCCCTAACCATACTACGTCAACAAAGTGCCAGTACCAAGCAACCCCTTCAAATGCAAAGTGATTCTCAGAACTGAAGTGGCCTTTTTGAATACGATACAAAATAACCGTCAACATGATTGCTCCAACCGTTACGTGAAAACCATGAAAGCCAGTCAACAAATAAAAGGTTGAGCCATAAATACCAGAGGTAAGCTTTAAGCCTTCATGGTAAGCGTGTCCATACTCCGTAATCTGGAATCCTAAAAACAAAACACCCAGGGCGATTGTTGCAACCATCCAAGCAATTAAAGCGTTGCGATGGCCGTTTCTTAATGCGTGATGCGCATAGGTAATCGTAACTCCAGAGGAGAGAAGTAGGGCTGTGTTAAGTGCCGGCAATCCCCAGGCATCAACCAACTCAAAGCCTACAGAAAACTCAGTGCCGTTTTGACCAATAGCGCCAGGCGTACTAATTAAAGGCCAGGTGGCTTTAAAACCTTCCCAAAGCTCTGGCGTAAATAGGTTATTGCCTGCGCCTCCTAGCCATGGAACGCTAATTACTCTAGCATAGAAAAGGGCCCCAAAGAAGGCGGCGAAGAACATCACCTCAGAAAAAATAAACCAGCTCATTCCCCAACGGAAAGACCTGTCAACCTGTTTGTTGTAGATACCGCCGACACTTTCTTTGACCACTGTGCCGAACCAACCAAACAACATAAAGATAACGATTGTTCCCCCCAGTCCCATCACAGGACCACCCCAACTAACATCGTGCATTAGGTTTGCAAAGCCCACAAAAAGCGTACTGATTCCTATCGAACCAATAATTGGCCAGTAAGTGCCATGAGGTACATAATAATCTTGATTGCTCATTTCTTTTCCTCTCTTTAACTATCTAATTTGAAAAAATTATAAGACAAACTAACATCCCTAATGTCTTCATCCATTTCAGGATCAATCACAAATCGAAGAGTCATCTCAAGCTCTTCATTTGGTTTGAACTCCTGCCTATTAAAACAAAAGCATTCCAATTTTTTAAAATAAAGCGCTGCATCTGTAGGTGCGACGCTTGGTATAGCCTGACCAACTACTATTTGGTCTGTGGTGTTTTTGGCAATATAGCTTGTTGTATAAAACTTGCCGGGCACCACCTCCATAGATTTAACTTTTGGCCCAAACTGGACCGGAAAACCTGGCATAGTTGATGCAAAAAAACTTACCTCAACTATTCGCTCTTCGTTAAATTCATATAGTTGCTCTTTTTCAATCCTGCCTGTTGTTCCGTTAAACCCAGTTATCTCACAAAAAACGTCATAAATAGGTACCATCGCATAAGCAAAAAAGAACATCAAAATGGGCACTGAAACGAGTTTAATCCAAAACCCTTTTGTTATTTTTTTTCTTTCCATATCAACCATTAAGCATAATGGTCGCTACATATACTCCTATCGCAATTGCGCCTACCAACAATGCTGTCAGGACGGCGCCGTTATTTTTATTATTAGCCATTAACTGTGCTGAGACTCTTCAAGTATCTGGGCACGGCTTGGTGGCGTATTAAAACTGTGGTATGCTGCTGGTGAAGAAAGCGTCCACTCAAGACCTTTAGCGCTATACCATGGGCGTTCGTTAGTCGGCTCACCATTACGAATACAATCAACAACTATATAGATAAACAATATAAACGACAGTCCAAACGCAAATGCGCCGATCGATGAAATCCAGTTAAAGTCAGCAAACTGTAATGAGTAGTCAGGAATACGGCGTGGCATCCCTGCAAGACCCAAGAAGTGTTGTGGGAAGAATAATACGTTGACAGAAATCATTGCCCACCAAAAATGAATCTTAGCTAATTTTTCATTGTACATTTTGCCTACCCATTTTGGCAGCCAGTACAAGGTAGCCGCAATGATTGCCCACAAGGATCCCGTTACAAGAACATAATGAAAGTGCGCAACCACAAAATATGTGTCATGGTACTGAATGTCTGCAGGCGCTATACCAAGCATTAGTCCTGAAAATCCACCTATTGTAAACAAGAAAACAAAAGACAGCGCCCATAACATTGGCGCCTCAAAAGTCAACGAGCCTTTCCACATGGTAGCGACCCAGTTAAAGACCTTCACCCCTGTTGGAACCGCAATCAACATCGTCGCGTACATAAAGTAGAGCTCACCAGCGACAGGCATCCCGGTCAAGAACATGTGGTGCGCCCAAACGATATATGACAAGAAGGCGATCGAGGCTGTGGCGTATACCATCGACGAATAACCAAATAGTGGTTTGCGTGCAAACGTAGGAAGGATATGAGAAATAATTCCGAACGCCGGCAGTATCATAATATAAACCTCAGGATGGCCAAAGAACCAGAAAATGTGCTGGAACATTACCGGATCACCGCCACCAGTCGCGTCAAAAAATGCGGTACCAAAATTACGATCGGTTAGCATCATAGTTACAACGCCAGCCAATACTGGCATCGCACCAATGAGCAAGAATGAAGTTATGAGCCAAGTCCATACGAACAATGGCATGTCCATTAGCCTCATTTCTGGAGCACGCATATTTAGAACAGTGGCGATAATATTGATCGCGCCCATAATTGAAGAAAAACCTAATAGGTGGACTGCAAATATAAAGAAGTCAGTTGAGTCTGGAGCGAACGCTGTTGAGAGTGGGGCATAAAATGTCCATCCAAAAGCCGGCGCACCGCCTTCCATAAAAAAGGTGCTTACCAGGATCAAGGCAGCAAAAGGCAAAATCCAGAAACTCCAGTTGTTCAGTCGTGGTAGCGCCATATCTGGCGCACCCACCATCATCGGAATTAACCAATTACCAAGTCCGACCATAGCCGGCATAATGGCTCCAAAAACCATGATTAAACCGTGCATAGTTGTAAGCTGGTTAAAGAAATGTGGATCCATAAGCTGAAGTCCAGGGTGTAATAGTTCGGCACGGATGCCCATTGCAAGAGCCCCTCCAACTATTAGCATCGCGAAAGCGAACCACAAGTAGAGAGTTCCAATATCTTTGTGGTTGGTTGTTTTAATCCATCTTAACAGTCCTTTTTCAGGTCCGTGATGATCGTCGTGTGCTGCAGTATTATTCATGCTTTCTCCTTAAATTAACGTGCAGATGTAACATCTGATGGTTGAACAACTGAACCATTATTGCCAAAGGCTCTTCTTTCGTATGTAATAACTGAGGCGAGGTCGGAATCACCCAGCATCTTAAATGCTGGCATGCCGCCCTTGCCATTGATAACAATATCGAGATGGTCAGCAGCTGGACCATTGGCAATGTCTGAGCCGCTCATTGCAGGAAAGACGCCAGGTATACCAGAGCCGTCCTTCTGGTGGCAGCCTGAACAGTTGGCATTATAAATGTTTTCACCGCTCGACATCAATTCCTCTTCACTCCAGGTTTTTGTTGCACTAGCAGTGGCAGCTTCTTCCTCAGCCTTCTGACTAGCAACCCAGGAAGCAAATGCATCTTTTGAAACCGCTTCAACCACAATTGGCATAAAGCCGTGATCCTTGCCGCACAACTCAGCGCATTGTCCGCGATAGGTGCCCTCTTTAGCAATCTCGGTCCATGAGTCGTTTATAAAACCAGGGTTTGCATCCTGTTTGACAGCTAACTCTGGAACCCACCAGTTATGAATAACATCACTAGAGGTAATCAGAAAACGAATTTTGGTATCAACCGGAAGAACCAAAGGATTGTCAACCTCTAGCAGGTAATTTTCTGGCTTTTTGTCGGAGTTTATAGCGTCTTTTGATGTCTGTGCGAGGTTAGAGATATAGCCAATGCCTTGCTCGGGATATTCATATTGCCACTTCCATTGGTGGCCAGTAATCTTCACTGTCATGTCGGCCTTGTCAAGTGTCTCGATATCAATTAGAACTTTAGAGGCGGGAATTGCCATTGCTATCAATATTAAAATTGGAATGCCTGTCCAAATGAGCTCAATCGTAGTGCTTTCATGAAAATGCACTGCCTTTGCGCCCTGTGATTTTCTGAATGAAATGATTGAATAAAATATCGCCCCAAACACGACAACACCAATCACAACGCACACCCAAAAAATCAACATATGCAAGTCATAAATGTCTTGGCTGGTGGATGTAACGCCTTGCGTCATGTTTAGTCCATATTCTGCAAGCGCAGATTTTGAGCTCATTAACGCAGTTGATATGCCCATTAACGACAATAACTTTCTCATAGGTCCTCCAAAAATGCCATTATTTGAATAAAAAAAGTGTGTTGTATGATACCTGTTTATTGTTTTTTTACCAAGCAATAATTCAGATTTTTTCTCAATCTCAGGTGAATTTTTCTTTCTATTTTGCGATAAGCTATGAAACGTCGTAACTAGCAAACAACATTACACCTACTATAAATAGGGCTATTATAATTTAGGTTTGTTCATTGTTGTAAAAAATTCACTTAATTCAATAGATTTTTTTCACGGCGTTATTTTATTGAGCTTGACGCTTTTTGGCAGAGCTTAGATAATGATGCCGCTATTTGTATAAAATATTCAATAAATTTTCTAGGGTTATCTAATATATGTACATAAAGACTCTCAATGTTGCACTTTTATTGGCGGTTGTTGTTGTTGTGCTCGGTGCATATACCCGTCTCGGTGATGCTGGGCTGGGATGTCCAGACTGGCCAGGTTGTTATGGCGAATTATTGGTCCCCGATGTTGCATCAAGCGAGTACGAAAGACCCCTCGAACATGCGAAGGCATGGAAAGAAATGATTCATAGATATGCCGCCTCTTCGCTTGGTCTTTTTATTGTAGCGCTGTTCTTTTTTGCCGCCTTTCGAAAAACCCCAAGACCTCAATCATTGGCGCTGCCGGCTGCTCTGGTTTTACTTGTTTTATTTCAGGGGGCGCTGGGAATGTGGACGGTAACCCAGCTTGTCCATCCCGGCATTGTTTCGATGCATCTGATGGGAGGGTTTGCTACGACAGCTCTTCTTTTTTGGCTTTTACAAAATCAAGAACTTCGTAAAAAATTTAACCAGCATATTTTGAAACGACATAAAGCAGTATTACTTCTAACCATTATTCTTTTGCTTGTCCAGATCTTCTTAGGAGGATGGACTAGTTCTAACTACGCCGCACTTTCCTGCGGCGAATATTTCCCTACCTGTTTAGGCGAGTGGTGGCCTGACAATATGAGCTTTGAAAAAGTCTTTTTTTGGGGGCCGCTCGGTGTGGATTATGAATTTGGGGTTCTCGAGCATCATACAAGGAGCGCTATTCAGATGCTTCATAGGCTCGGAGCCCTTATAGTTACTTTTGCTTCGGTATTATTAATATTTTGCTTTAAAGACTACCCAGCTCTAAAGGGAAATTTAGTGTTAGTAATTCTAGCTCTAACTACGCAGGTTATATTGGGTATTTTAAATGTGGTTTTTTCTCTCCCGATGCTAGTCGCCGTTCTTCATAACGCAGTCGCGCTTGGGTTGCTACTAAGCCTGCTTGGGCTGGCACACAAAGTATATAAAAACCAATAAAATTAAAAGTATAATGTTTGCTTTTTTAGACTCTTTAAGATCGAAATGAATAAAACCTCGCAACTCTTTTCATTGGTTTTTGTGGTTGTAGTAATCGTTTTAGGTTATTGGTATTTTGGAGGCAGTCCAAACATTGACAAGCTAAAAGAATCTGTCGCTCCAGCCGCCTCCCTTTACCCCGAGGCGAAATCTATTTCTGAGAGTTTAGAATTTATTAATGATCAATCAAAAGAGGTTTACTTGTCTGGGCCTCTCAACGGGAAATGGGGGCTGCTTTATTTTGGCTTCACTTCATGTCCAGATGTTTGTCCTGTGGATCTGGCCAAAATAAGCCAAAGCTATAAAGCAATGAAAAATAAAGACGATCTTCAGGTGGTCTTTATCTCTGTTGACCCGAAGCGTGACATAGGCAAACTCGATTCTTATGCCCAGACTTTTGATAAATCTTTTATAGGCCTAACTACACATGAAGATAAACTGGCATCTATAACTAGAGTTTTAGGCGTATATCATCAGGTGGTAGAAACTCAGCAGGA
Source organism: uncultured Gammaproteobacteria bacterium (assembly GCA_913044155.1). Next base: position 8,430 of record CAJWNF010000003.1, on the reverse strand, counting down.
CGTCCAGCAAGATCATAGCGAGCACTCTACAGACTCGCATGATAGCCATGACAAGGGTTCAAATGCCGAGATGAAATCGATGTCCAGCGAACAATACAATATCGACCATACGACGAGCTTCTTGTTATTAAGCCCGGACTTGAAACTAACAGCAATACTAACCAGTCCACACGAGCCAAAAGCTATGGCGGAGGCGCTAGATAAAATAATAGATGCGCTATAGGCTTTCTTAAAAAGAGAAGGCTAGGTTAACTATCTTTATATTAAATCGGTAGTTATTCGTAGGTCCTGAAAGACTGCAATCCTACGCTAGCACAAACTTAACTATGGTGACAATGGAGCCAATAAAAATAGCCGTCATCACCAAGCCAACAAGGATATAAGCCCAAGGTCCATTTTTTTCTGCTGACTCAAAGTCCCTAACAAGATCTTTCTTCTTGCCCACCCCAATCATTGCCGATGCAACAGCTCTAAAAACTTCAAAGACCCCTTTCATGACTAAAAAATAATCCCAAAAGGCATTAACAAATAATGGTCCACCAATAACGAAATGAATAAAACCATAAGATAGTTAACAGAATACAAAAAGGTTTTAAGGGCAATCTTTGGATTGTCCGGTTCAAGACAAATCTTAATCGAATAAACCAAAAAAACCGAACCTAAAGTTACCGCTGCGACTAAATAAATTATGCCGCTCATGCCGGTCAAATATGGCAACAAAGTGACCACAAATAGCAGCACTGTGTATAACAAAATCTGTATCTTAGTAAACTCAACCCCATGGGTTACTGGCAACATCGGAACTTCTGCTTTTTTATACTCTTCATGCCTATGAATCGCCAATGCCCAGAAATGGGGAGGGGTCCAAATGAAAACAATTAAAAACAATAGTAGCGAGTATTCGATGCCTTGTGTCCCAGCAACCGATGTCCAACCAAGCACAGGCGGGGCAGCACCAGCAACACCACCTATAACTATATTCTGTGGAGTGGCCCGCTTTAAATACATAGTATAAAAAACAGCGTAACCGATAAGCGATAAAAATGTCAGCAGCGCTGTCAGTAGATTGACAAAAACCAACAAAAAGCCTATCCCTAAGAATCCCAACAACAACCCCCACACCAAAGCTTGGGTTCTTGTTACCTTGCCTTGAGGCAGGGGACGGCGATTGGTTCTAGCCATTTTAATGTCGATTTTTTCATCAACAATATGATTAAAAACAGCTGCCGACATGGCTGACAATCCTATGCCTAAAGAGGCAAAAAGGATTAACGACAAACTAGGCAAATATGGCACAGCCAATAACATGCCAACAATCGCCGTTAATAAAATAAGGTAGACAACTTTTAGTTTACAAAGGCCTAGCAGATCGGCAATGGAAGGGATGGCGCTCATTAGCCTATCCTAGAGTATTTTAACAACCGCTTTAGATCTTTTACAACTCGCTTAATATCGATCTCTTCTGGCTCATAATACATCATTATATTTCCAATCGGATCAATCAAGAATATAACTCTTTCCCCGAACGAGTTTAAGCGCTGGAAAAGGGCAAAGTTAGCAATAAAAACACTTAATGTCTTGCCATTTAAATTTGTCGGTCTTGAGTCGTCAGGAATAACAATAGCTGTTTGGATTCTTCGCATTTCATCATTCATCAAGACGCGAATAGTTTCCATGTCTTTAACAGCCTTGCTGCAAAGAATTTCACATTTATTGGAGACATAAGCAAGGGTCCAGAGGCCCTCAAATGAGCCGCCACCGTCAATGGCAAAGTCCTCTTTTTGTGTAACTATTATCGGCTGAACAAGTTCACCGTAGTTAACTGTGCTTTCACTAAAGTATTTTGGGCTTAGGTAATAAAACAAAGTGCCCAAGGCGATTGGCAATATAAACATTGCTAACAAAATCCACAGCTCTCTTTTTGCCGTCATTGTCTTCCTTAAATCAAAACTGCGTAATCATACGCCTTTGCTGGCAAAAACTCAATCCACTTTAAAGTCGAACTTCAATGCCGTTTGCTTGCATCTCTTTTTTAGCCTCGACCACGGAGTATTCACCAAAATGAAAAATGCTCGCAGCTAGGACTGCGTCAGCGCCACCCTCAAGGACGCCTGCAGATAGATGGGATAGTTTTCCAACACCTCCAGAGGCGATAACAGGAACGTCGACAGCGTCGGCTACTGCACGAGTTAGTTCTATATCGAAACCGTCCTTTGTGCCGTCTCTATCCATAGAGGTAAGCAAAACCTCTCCCGCTCCGCAATCGCCTTTGGTCATCTTTATTGCCCACTCAACGGCATCGATGCCAGTTTCTCTGCGACCGCCGTGAGTAAACACCTCCCATCTTGGAGGGCTGTCGGATATGCGCTTAGCGTCAATTGCGATAACGATACATTGGGACCCAAAGCGCTCGCTCAGTTCAGCAATCAAGTCCTTATTAAAGATTGCTGCAGAGTTGACCGCAACCTTATCTGCGCCCGCATTTAGCATAGCGAGAACGTCGTCTGCCTTTCTAATTCCTCCTCCTACAGTCAAAGGAATAAAAACCTGCTCGGCTATTTTTTCAACCATATAGGCGGTCGTATCACGGCCCTCATGAGAAGCTGTTATGTCAAGAAAAGTAATCTCGTCAGCGCCCTCAGCGTCATAACGCTTGGCCACCTCTATTGGGTCTCCTGCGTCTTTGATATTAACAAACTTAACGCCCTTGACGACACGGCCGTCGCGAACATCTAAGCAAGGAATGATGCGCTTTGCTAAACTCATAGGGCGCAATTTTACCGCATAAAAACAAGCCAAGGCTTTTTTGCTGTCTTGGCAGGCCTGTTTGTTTTGCGCATTATGGCTAGTCAACTAGAGGTGTTTTGTGGCGGGCTATTGTTTGCCTTATAGGTATAATTGCGCCCTATGACTCCAGTAAAAAAACCAGCCCCTAAACACATTGCCATCATTATGGATGGCAACGGACGCTGGGCAAAGTCACGGGGTCTACCACGCACAAGCGGCCACCAAAGAGGGGTAATAAGCGTGCGCAATACTGTTAAGCATTGTGCCAAGATTGGCGTTGAAACCTTAACCCTTTTCGCATTTAGTCGTGAAAACAAGAACCGCCCCAGCAAAGAGGTGTCTCTGCTTTTTAATTTATTTCTCTCCGTACTTAACACTGAGACAAAAAAGCTTAATCAAAACAATGTCCACCTAAAAATTATTGGCGACCTTTCAATATTTCCTGAAAAAACTCAAAAGCTTGCAATCCAAGCACAACAAGAACTTCAACAAAACACCGGGCTCAATCTCGTCATTGCCGCCAACTATAGCGGCCAATGGGACATCGTTGAGGCGACAAAAAAAATTGCTGCCAAGTCAACCAATGAAAAACTGAGCCCAAACGATATCGACGACAAAGTCTTCGAAAAACACACTTCTTTAGCTAAATATCCCCCAGTCGACCTACTCATTCGTACCAGCGGCGAGGTTAGACTTAGTAACTTTTTGCTCTGGGATATCGCCTATAGCGAACTTTACTTTTGCAACACGCTGTGGCCTGACTTTGGCACAAAAGATCTCGACCTAGCCATTGAAAATTTTCATGCTCGCGACCGCCGCTATGGGTCTCATGAGGACAAATAAAGATGCTTACTAAACGACTAATTACAGCTGCCATATTGCTACCTATTGTGGTGTTAGTAACACTACTATTAGATGAAATGTTGTTCCGTATTATATTGGCCCTAGTCATTGCTGTTGCGGGGTGGGAATATTGCAGCTTGATTAGCATAAAACAACCAGTATTTAGGGTGCTTTACGTCTTTGCCTTAACCATCATAGCATTTATTTTTACGTCTATTAATGCTTGGCTTATGCCAGTTATAATTGCCTCTTCTGCCTGGTGGCTCTTAAACGCCTGCTGGGTTTTTTGCTACCCAAAGTTTACCAGTCTCTGGCATGGAAGCCATGGCGTTCGACTCTTAAACGGTTTGTTTATTTTTGTGCCTATGTTTTTAGCATTAGCAGCGCTACAAAAAAATAACAGCGAACTTGTCTTGCTGCTTTTGGCGCTTATCTGGAGTGCGGATAGTGGTGCTTATTTTGCCGGCAAAGCTTTCGGTTCTAACAAGCTTTGCCCTCGAGTCAGCCCTGGAAAAACTGTTGAAGGCCTGATTGGCGGAACTGTTGCGTCCGTAGCAGTCATGCTTGTCTATTTAGAGCTATATATTGAGCCTATTAGTGCAGAACAGTATCTTGTTTATGTGGCTTTGTCAGTTGTCATTTCAATTGCCTCAGTTGTCGGAGATCTATTTGAAAGTCTTCATAAAAGGCTTGCAAACGCCAAAGATAGTGGGTCTTTGCTTCCTGGCCATGGAGGCTTATTCGACAGGATAGACAGCCTTACTTCTGCAGCTCCAATCTTTTACTTAATGTATTACGGGGCCCTACTGTGAAAAACATTTGTATTCTTGGAGCAACCGGATCCATCGGGCTTAATACACTAGAAGTCGCCTCCCTTCATCCTGACAAGTTCAGAGTTTTTGCCATAAGCGCCAATACTAACTGGGAGCTAATGCTAAAGCTTTGTGAAATTCACAGCCCGGCCTATGCTGTTATGACAGATTCAGCCGCCGCTGAAAAACTAAGCAATAAGACCCCCTCAGAGATCACTGTTTTATCAGGACACAGGGCTCTTAATGAGATTGCAGAAAACGAGCAAACCGACTTTGTTATGGCTGCAATTGTTGGTAGTGCAGGAATGGCCTCTGTACTAGCTGCAGTCAATTCCGGCAAAAGAGTTATGCTAGCCAACAAAGAGTCGCTGGTTCTCGCTGGAAACCTATTAATCAATTCCGCAAAAGATTCTGGGGCAGAAATAATTCCAGTTGATTCTGAACATAGCGCGATATTCCAATGCCTACAAGGAGGGATGAGTGGACTAAACAAAATACAGCTTACCGCATCTGGTGGACCGTTCCTCAATTTTTCTCCTGCTGCCCTTGAAGGCGTTACTCCGGAACAGGCCTGCAAACATCCCAACTGGAACATGGGGCGGAAAATATCGATAGACTCAGCAACAATGATGAATAAAGGTTTAGAGGTCATCGAAGCATGCTTTCTGTTTTCATTAAGGCCTTCACAAATTGAGGTTGTTATTCATCCACAAAGCATCATACATTCTCTTGCCTATTTTGACGATGGCAGCGTGATGTCTCAGCTCGGCCTGCCCGATATGCGGACTGCTATATCTTATGCGCTTTCTTATCCTAAGAGACAAAGCTCGGGAGTGCAGGCGTTAGACCTTACAAAACAAAAACCACTGGAATTTTTTCCTCCAAATCTAGAGTCTTACCCTTGCTTAAGGCTTGCCTATGAAGCGCTTAAAGAAGGAAAGAGCTTGCCGGGCACGCTTAATGCCGCCAACGAGGTTGCAGTCGATGCATTCCTTAAAGGAAAGATAGGCTTTTTGGGTATCGCAAAAGTCATTGAAAAAGCACTTGAAAGAGTCTCAGCATGCGAACTTGACTCTATGTCAGTAATTGTGGAAAATGACCAAACTTCTCGTCAAATAGCAAAATCAATCGTTGAATCTGGTATCTAAAAAAATACGGCTTTCATTGTGCCGGCTTCTAATATTAGGGGCTGTACTTTTCACGCCACCTGTAAATGCACACAATCAACACGAGCTTTACTTTAAAGCCTCTCCAGGAGATGCTTTTTATAAGTTTTTCTTTAAGTCGGGCCTGTCTGGAGGGCTTTTAAATGAGCTCATGTCTTCAGATGGGCGAGCCAAACAACTCAACAACATTTATCCTGGCGATCAATTCAAAATTAGCCTTGACGACAACCACAACCTCAAGAAAATTATTTACAAGCCTGTAAGCGCCAACCCTATGATCATTACTTATAGCAAAAAGAGGTTCCGCTTTTTAACTATCAACGTCCAGCCAACCGCAGGAATTACACACTCAACGATAGTCATCACCAAGTCTCTTAATTATGACGCCAAGGAGTTTGGGATTGAGGCAGAGATAATCAAGCTTATGGTAGATAACTTTTCTTGGGAGTTAGATTTTAGGCGCGACCTGAGCAAGGGCGACAAATTTATCCTTGCCTGGAACGGGTCTGACAAGCCTCTCGCGATGATCTATGTTGGCAATCGAAGAACGATTTCTCTATTTTCATATAAAGACGCTAAAGGCAAAACGAATTACTATCAGGTTAATGGAAAAACCTTAAATGACAGTTTTTTCTTTGCCCCTTTGAAATATGACCGTATAAGCTCAGGCTTCCAGAAGCGGCGCTTTCACCCAATCAAAAAAACATGGAAATCCCACCGAGGAACAGACTTTGCGGCGCCCCAAGGCCGCCCTGTATACGCAGCTGCAAAGGGAATTATCAGGCATGTCGCAGTTTTGAGTGGCTATGGCAATGTGGTATATATAGATCACGGCGCTCATCTAACAACAGTTTATGCGCATATGGCTCGGTTTGAAAAAGGGCTAAGATCAGGACATCGGGTTTCGAAAGGCCAGGTTATTGGCTATGTTGGAAGCACAGGAATGTCTACCGGTCCTCACCTGCATTACGAGATCCGTGTTGATGGCGTTCACAAAGACCCGGAAAAGTACAGCCCTCCTAAACAGCTAAACGTGCCACAAGGCTCAATGGCAGAATTTGTTAGGGTAGCAAAAGAAGTCCTGGCAAAACTAAATATATAGACCCTTGTTTCTCTTAATTGCCAACAGAACAACCTAGCGAAAACAATCGATTAAAATGGTAGCTTTAATATAAGTTATAAGGTTTATGCGACCAGTTTTGCAAACAAAGCTTAGCTTACCACTGCTTCATAGCGGCAAAGTTAGAGATATTTTTGACATTAACAACGAGACGATGCTCATAGTTGCAACTGATAGGCTTTCAGCTTTTGACGTTGTCTTCGGCCAGCCCGTTCCTAAAAAGGGCTTAATGCTTACCTCTGTGGCAAATTATTGGTTTAAAAAAACAGAGCATATTATTCCGAACCATCTAACAAAAACCTCTCTTGAAGAGGTCCTTCCAAAAGAAGAGGCAGCCCAGCTTAAAGGTCGCGCTATAGTGGTTAAAAAACTTAAACCGTTGCCAATTGAGGCAGTTGTTAGAGGTTATCTGATTGGGTCTGGCTGGAAAGAGTATCTATCCTCTGGCTCAGTTTGCAGCATCCCCTTGCCTCCAGGCATGAGCCTAGCGCAAAAACTAGAAGTTCCGCTCTACACTCCATCCTCTAAAGCGCCCGCTGGTGAACATGACGCAAACATATCGTTCGCAGAAACAAAACTGCTGGTTGGAGAAAATCTAGCAAACAAAATAAAAGAAAAAAGCGTGGAAATTTATAAGTTCGCCGCAAATCACGCTATCAGTCGCGGGATTATTGTTGCTGATACTAAGTTTGAGTTTGGCTTGGACACTGATAACCAGCTTACTCTGATGGACGAAGTCCTAACGCCCGACTCTTCAAGATTTTGGCCTAAATCAGAATACCAAGCAGGAATAAATCCTAAAAGCTATGACAAACAAATTATTAGAGATTATCTAGAGACGCTTGATTGGGATAAGACTCCTCCTGCGCCAATACTGCCAAATGACATACTGATAAAAACAGCAAAAAAATACGAAGAGGTTCAAGCGCTCCTATGCAACTAAGCGGATACACCAATAAAATGCACACTTCCTTGAAATCTGGGGTTGCTCAATACAGGCTCAACTTTGATGACACAGAGCTGGATATAGGGGCCCTTGTAGGAAAACCAATTGAACTCGCGTTTAGCCAACAAATACGGTGTGCTTCCTGTGGCAGAATGACTAGTAAAAGCTACTCACAAGGCCATTGTTGGCCTTGCGCAAATTCTCTCGCGCGGTGTGATTTATGCATCATGAGGCCTGAAACCTGTCACCACCATAAAGGGACTTGTCGGGAGCCAGAATGGGGCGAATCATACTGCTTTTCTCCCCACATAGTCTACATTGCGAACACTTCTGAGGCAAAGGTCGGCATCACTCGAAAAACGAACCTGCCTAGTCGCTGGATTGACCAAGGAGCAATTAGCGCGCTTCCTATTCTTGAGGCAGAAACTAGACTTGACTCTGGGCGCATTGAAAAAGCTCTAAAGTCTTTCGTTTCTGATAAAACAAATTGGCGCAAAATGTTAACGAACAAAGTTGCTCCAGTCGAGCTTGTCTCCACTAAAAAGACTCTGTTAGAAAGGATTCCTGTTCTTATAAACGAACTTGGCGCAAAGCCTTTATCTGACGATGTCGTCAATATTGACTACCCTGTGATAAAATACCCGGCCAAGATTGTCTCCCTGAGCCTTGATAAAACGCCAGTTATTTCGGGTGTTTTAAATGGAATTAAGGGGCAGTATTTGTTGCTTGATTGTGGCGTGCTCAATATACGAAAAT
>CAJWNF010000002.1 GCA_913044155.1 uncultured Gammaproteobacteria bacterium | reverse complement strand
TATCGAAACGCCTGCAGAGAGCGCTGCTTTAGCTAATTGAATTGAGCGTATATCTACTTGTTCAACATAAATTGACTGTTCGCCTTGGTCGACCAACAAAAACCTTGTGGTGCTACCCTTTTTTGAAAAGCGCTCTGGCGCAACTGATTCAACAAAAAGGCCGCTTTGGTCAATGACGCCAGCCTCAGCAAAAGAGACGATAGCCTCAATAATGCCACTGCCGCAAATACCTATAGCTTTTATCTGAGCTAATTCAAAGTTCGGTTCGTCAGACCAAGCATCACAACCGATAACTTTATAGCGCACATTTAAGGTATCTTTATCAATCCTCACTCTTTCGATTGCGCCATAAGTCGCCCGCACTCCGGAACTAATTTCTGCCCCTTCAAAAGCAGGTCCCGTTGGAGATGAAGTTGCATAAACCCTGCCTTCCTTTGCAAGCATAATCTCAGCATTAGTACCAATATCAACAAGCAAGGTTGTTTGGGAATGCATTATATGCATCTGACTAAGGTATGCCGCGGCAGTGTCTGCACCAACATGGCCAGCAATCAATGGCAAAAAGGACATCCTAGTTTTGGCATACAAGTCAAAACCTAAGTCCTTAGCATCGACGTCTATCCAGTTCCTTGTTGCTACTGTAAAAGGCGCCTGTCCGAGCTCAACTGGAGAGATGCCGAAAAAAATATGATGCATAATTGGATTACCAACAAGAACAATCTCTAATAATTTATCCCATTGAAGTTCTAATATCTCACAAGCCTCATGCAACATCTCAGTAATCTTGGTGCGTACGGCACGTGTCAATTTTTTATCGCCATCCTTGTTCATCATCACATAAGAAACCCTACTCATGAGATCCTCACCATAGCGAATCTGTGGATTCATTGCAGATGATTCATACACCAACCTTCCATTTTGCAAGTCATAGATATAGAGTGCCAGGGTTGTAGAGCCGATATCAATTGCAGCACCAATAATTTGTTGTTTGCCTTGCGGATAAAGTGCAACTACTTCATTATTATCACGCACTGCAACAGTAATATTGCCTTTAGTCTCACGAATTAAACCTTGTAAGCCTGTTAACAGAATAAAGTCAACTTTTGCATTTATGCCTTGCTTTTCAAGCTGCGCCAATAAGTTTTCTGTAGCCGAAGGATTTTCCTCCAAAGTTGACTCTTCAAGTTCACAATCGAAAAGACTGATTGCACTAGAAAGAGAGTAATTTTGTTTTGCATTTTTTTTGCTGATATAGGCCTTATGTTCCTGACTTTCTTCAGGGACATCTATAACTAAATCTCCTTGAATGCAAGTTTGACAAGCCAGTCTCTTACCTTTATAGCTCGGATTATCAGCAATCAATTGTCTCTCAAGGCTAGTCATTCCACTGACATTTTCAGCTTTACAATCAACCCCAAACTTTGAGTGTTTGCCTTCAGAAATCTCAACCCAACATTGATGGCATTGGCCATAGCCACCACAAAGAGAACGTATAGCAACGCCTGCATCTTGTGCAACTTGAAGCAAGGTTTCACCGTGCTCACCCCTGTGTTTGAGACCTGACGGTGTAAAACAAATTTGCTGAGTGTCATCCACGGCTATACTGCTCCATCTAATCCGCTATCGCCATAACCTTCGGATTGTGGCTCATTGGAATTAATTTCGTAATAACAACCTTTCTCTTCTGTAAATATATGGTGCCAAACACCCAAATTCTTTGCATCTTCAAGACTCCCTGCTGTGACGCTGATGATTGGTTGAGTGTCGTTTTGCCAAAACATATGTGCACCACAATTATCACAAAAACCATGTCGTGAACCTTTATGTGTATAGAACCACTTAATCTTACCTTTGATTTTTATTTTATCCCTTTTTACCTGACATGCCGCCATATAGTGACCCGTCATCTTGCGACACTGTTCACAATGACAATACGATACATCTCCTAAGTCAAAAGCCTCGTAGGTGGTCTTGCCACAAACGCAAGAACCTTTATATTTGACTGAATTCATAAACAACCAACTTAACTACGTCTTCTGCGACGTCGCCCTTCACGACCTGAACCGCCCTCTGCAGCAGGCTCTTTATAATTAGAAATCCAAGAGCTGCACCCATCATCAACCCCGGTCAATACATTCGCAGCCCTGATCGCTTGAACCAGCTCTGGATGAAGTGGATTAACTATCGCTGACGTCATTCCTGCAACTATCGACATTGGCAAAAAGGCATTATTAATGCCACCACGTTGCGGCAAACCAAAACTCACATTCGAAGCCCCGCAGGTTGTATTCACCTTTAGCTCAGAGCGCAACCTGCGAACTAAATCAAAAACCTGATTGCCTGCCTGCGAGATCGCCCCGATAGGCATAACCAACGGATCTACAACCACATCTTGGGACTTGATGCCATAATCGGCCGCATGCTCGACAATTTTTTTCGCCACTTTAAACCTCTCGTTTGGATCCTGATTAATGCCAGTCTCGTCGTTCGATATAGCGACAACAGCTGCCTCGTATTTTTTCACCAAAGGCAGGACGCGCTCCAACACTTCGGTCTCGCCTGTGGTTGAATTAACCAGTGCACGACCTTGATAAGCCGCGAGACCAGACTCAAGCGCTTCAATAATTGAAGAGTCTATGCATAAAGGCACGTCAACAACCGACTGTACACGGCGTATAGCTTCAGCCAATATAGCGGGCTCATCTGCAAGAGGGATTCCAGCATTGACGTCGAGCATTTGAGCGCCGGCTGAGACTTGAGCAATGGCATCTGCCTCAACCCGCGAATAATCTCCAGCCTTCATTTCTGCGGCAAGGATTTTTCTACCGGTTGGATTGATACGCTCTCCAATCATTACAAAAGGTTGTCCAAAACCGATCGTAACTTCTTGTTTTGCTGACGATAAGATTGTAGTTGTCATTCTTTAATTTACTCCGTATATTATTAATAATTATCCTTAGGTGACCACGGCTTTCTGCCATCCAGAACTCCAGAATTTTTCACCATTTGTGCAACGTATTGCTCTTGCTTATATGCCATCACGTGCACGCCACTTACACCATCAATTTCTTTGACCTGCTGCATCAACTCAGTACAAATTAATTGGCCTTCCTTTTTTTGGTCGTCTGCACCTTCTAAACGTTTAATTATTTCATCAGGTATATAAACGCCTGGAACATTATTTTGCATCCATCTCGCTGTACGAGCAGAAGCCAAAGTGCCAACTCCAGGCAAGAAGAAGGCCTTTTCCGTTAAACCCCGGTCAACAACCTCCAACATAAACTCTCTCAACATCGGCAAGTCAAAGCAATACTGCGTCTGAATAAAGCCAGCCCCAGCCGCAATCTTTTTTTCAAGTTGCAGCACTTTTGATTTAACAGGTGGCACGAAAGGATTAATAGTACTACCTGCAAACACTTTTGGAGGCTTTGAGATAGCCCTGCCACTTAAAAATGCTGACTCGTCACGCATTTTTTTAATGGTTGTCAGTAACGAAACACTGTCAAGGTCAAACACTCTTTTTGCCTCGGGATGGTCTCCAGACACAACATCGTCACCTGTCAAAGCTAAGACATTACAAATTCCTAATGCTGCAGCACCCAACAAGTCACCTTGGATAGCTATTCTATTTCTATCGCGGCAAGAGATCTGATAAATTGGAGAGTAGCCAATATAATTAAGTAATGCACATACTACAACACTCGACATATGGCAATTCGCTCCTGAACCATCTGTAGCATTGATAGCGTCTACATAATCATCAAACAATGATGCTTGTTTATAGACCTCCTCTCTGTCAGTTGAATCTGGTGGCGAAAGTTCAGTTGTTACAGCGAACTTCCCACTCCTTAAAACCCTCTCAAATCTTCCGCACGAGACGTGACCTTCCAACTCTGGTAATGGATCTCCAGGATGGTATACGTATTCTTGATTGTCTTTGTCTGTCTTACTCATTAGTATTTCAAATAAATTTTATTTACCTTCTTTAGCTAAACGAATCCAAGCACTTGTGTCTTTATGGTCATTATTAACTGCAAACTGTATCTCCTGAATTTTCGTATTATTTTTCATCTTTGTTGAACCATTCCAAGCCTCCACCCATACACACTTCATGTCTGGCTTAACTTCACAATTACCATTCTCACGCACACCCCCACAGGGCCCGTTCCTGAGTGTTTTTGGACAATTCATTGGACACGTCATACCTGTAGTTGATAAGACACAATTGCCACACATTTGACAGTCAAACATAAACCCCTTAACCTTTTTTTCAACCCAAGTAATGGGCCTATCAAGCTTGTCACGTGTCAACATGTTCACTCCCCGAAGTAGAGACAGAATAATTGGCGATGAAGCGTTATATAGCGCCTCATAGAATCTCGCATGCCTAGCTGCAAATAGTCTCGCTTTATACATCTTACTTCTCTTCTTTTATCAAGTGCGTTACTTCAATTTCATCAAATACGCAATCCAGAGATCCAGTGCCAACCAGCCTGTACTCGTAATCAAATCCAAAATCTTTTGCATACTGTTCAGCTTCTCTATTCCATTGCTCGTTCTCAGTCTGAGCTAAATAAACTAATTTATTGTAATTCGCAAAATATACCTCAAACAACTCTGGGTGCCGATCGAGGCCAAGCCCTGTAATCATAATTCTTTGAAAATTTTTTACCAAATAATCCGTTAAATAAAAAGTGCCTAGCTCTTCTTCAACCATCTTATTGAAGGTTTCAGAACCAGCAAAAAACTCATAACAATGCGCACCATCAATCCTTTTTGCATTGTATTTTTCCAAAACTCTATCGAGCTCTCCTCCCGTACCACAGTCAGCATAAGCAATATAAATCTCTTCGTACATATCGCCGTACAAAGACAAATATTCGTCCACACCTGGCGCTATCAATTGTGGTGAATTATGCCAGCTGGCTGGGAGACACTGCAATTTGACTTGTTCAGATAAACCAGGATTTTGTTCTATCAGTCTGAGCAGGTCATATACAAGCGCCCCACAACCTAAAACCAATCGCCTTTTAGTTTTATCTGAGGTTTTGTTATCTGTGACCACGCTTTTTCCCCAAGCCGCGCACATACTCTTCCGCCATCTCGGCGCTCCGTGCAGCATCACGACCATAGGCAGGTACGCCTATCGCGTCAGCGAATTCTTGGTTTAGTGGCGCTCCACCACACATAATATGGACATCTTTACGTAAACCGCGCTTCTCCATTTCTTCAACCACAACGCCCATATATGGCATCGTTGTAGTGAGAAGGGCAGACATACCTACAATCACAGGCTCGTGCTCATCGATTGCCGCCAAATAGTTTTCTACCGGGTTGTTGATCCCTAAATTAATTACCTCAAAACCTGAACCTTCACACATCATAGAAACTAATTTTTGACCAATATCATGAATATCACCTTTAACAGTGCCAATTACAAACTTGCCTAAAGAGGAGTCTTCTGAAGATTGAGCAAGAATTGGACGCAAGACATTCATGCCGCCTTTCATAGCGCCAGCACACTTGAGAACTTCAGGGACAAACAAGATACCATCCCTAAAATCTATGCCCACTATTTTCATTCCACCAACAAGCGCATCGCCGAGCACGTCATTGGCGTCCCAACCACGATCTAAGAGAATTTTTGTACCTTCTGTAACTTCATCATCAAGGCCGTCATATAGATCATCCTGAATCTGTTCTACTAGTTCTTTGTCATCCAAATCGTTTAGATCAAAATCATCTTCTTCACTCATCATGCACCCCTTTATATAGAACTTAACATTTGGTTGTAAAAAAAGCGGAACGATACCTTGAATTATTTTTTATGTCAATCATTAAATTTGATTTTTTTTGCGTCTTTGTCGGCCTTGTCTAATATATACGATAACTAATTGTAATTTAAGTCAAATTTGAAGTTCTTTCGACTAGTTAAGTAATGTTATTCTATCGCACTCATAAAGTTTTGATAAATTGTTCTTGCACATCTCATACATTCATTTATATTGGCATTTGTTTCTGTCTTCATACTATCTAATGCACCTTCACCAAGCGCCGATCTTAAGGCCTCAGCGTAGGCAGGAACAGCTCCCCAATTATCTACCGTATCAGGCTCGATCTCGACATGATATTGCATCGACCATGCGTTTGTGCCAATTCTCATTGCCTGCACTGAACAAATATCGGATTTAGCTAATATTATCGCTCCTTCTGGCGCCTGTGCAACGCGTACCGAATGCCACTGTAAACATTGTTGTTTGACTGGTGTTCCTTGAAAAAGTGGGTCAGCCTTGCCTTCCTTCGTTAATTCAACCTCTAGTACCCCTATTTCAGGGGTTTTTTGCGGCCCACACGTTCCACCCAAAGCGTCCGCCAAAAGCTGATGACCTAAACACAAACCTAGATAAGGCCTACCTAAATCTCTCACCCAATGACGTATTGCAGCCTTTTCGTTAACCAGCCAAGGGCATTCCTCAATATCCCAAACATCCATAGGTCCGCCCATAACCCAAAGCGCATCATAATTATCCAGATTAGGGATCGACTCTCCATGATGTAAATTAACGGCATCCCACTCAATTTTATCTTCTGCTAGAAATTGTCTAAGGGAGCCTGGATGCTCACAGTCGATATGCTGAAAAACAAGTAAACGCATCTCAATCTCCAATATATTTCCAGAATCTGAAATAAATATACCACTTTACTGCCATTCCTTTGTTATATAAATTATCAGGATATTCACTAATTAGAAATAATAATTTAGCTATACTGACGCAATTTGTTGAGCAAAATATAAGATGAGCCAATATAAAAAATTATTGAGTTTTGCTATTATTGCGGCAAGCGCACTTTTAGCGATAAACTTTGGATTCAGGTCCTCGCTGGGTCTATTCTTGAAACCTGTCTCGGAATCATTCGGATATGGCCGTGAAATTTTTGCTTTTTCGCTCGCTTTACAAAATCTTTTTTGGGGCTTATTCCAGCCTCTGGCTGGTGCCATTGCAGATAAGTACGGAACCGCTAAAGTAATCATTTTAGGTTCAATACTTTATGCTTTAGGACTCTATATTACTGCGACTGCCGATGGCTTTATCGATCTACATCTAGGAGCAGGCATACTTATAGGAATGGGTATTGCCGGAACTGGTCTAGGAGTTGTGCTTCCAGCTATGGCAAGGATGGTTAGGCCTGAAAAACGTGCCTTTGCTTTAGGCATAGGAACCGCTGCAGGTTCGGCTGGGCAATTCCTATTAATACCTGTAGCGCGAGAATTTCTTGTGACATATGGCTGGCAGATGGCGCTAGTAATAATGGCAATCGGTTCACTTTCAATGATACTTTTCACGCCCGTATTTAAAGATGATAAAAAAACTGACACTAAAACAGATGACGAATCCGAACAAAACCTTAGGGAGGCACTTAGAGAGGCCTCCAAGCATTTCCATTACTGGCTTCTTATTGCGGGCTTTTTTGTTTGTGGTTTTCAACTGGCCTTTATTACTGTCCATATGCCTTCTTATTTAGCAGACAAGGGCTTTGACAGCTCGGTTGCTGCAGCAAGTTTATCCATTATTGGTTTGTGCAATATTGTAGGCTCTCTTACCGCTGGACATCTTTCAGGAATCTATTCAAAGAAATGGATCCTAGCCTTTATCTACGGAGCAAGGTCGATAGTCATTGTGTTATTTCTTGTTTTCCCTATTTCTCTTTTTTCAGTTTATGCGTTTTCTTTTGCCACCGGATTTCTCTGGCTTGCAACTGTTCCTCCAACCTCAGGCTTGGTGGCACAAATGTTTGGTCTGAAATATATGGGGACACTTTATGGCATTGTATTTCTAAACCACCAGATTGGCTCATTTACTGGTGTATGGCTTGGGGGCTACTTGTTTGATACTACTGGCTCTTATAATCAGGTATGGTGGTGGGCTGCCATAATCGCTGCAATTACCGCAATTATCCATGTATTTATTGATGAACGTCCTGTTGAAAGATTAAGACATTCAGCCAAGGTTATATAGATAGCTTATTTATTTGCCGTATTATGATAATAATGCAACACTCTTAATTTGTGCATAGAGTTTTTTACCAACTTTTAAATCTAGTTGTTGTGCTGACTTTCTAGTGATACATGAGAGCAATAAATCATTACCAACCCTAAGCTTCACTAATACTTGGGCATCACCCTCATCTGCAATTTCATCGACAATCACAGGCAATATATTCAGAATACTTGTTTCACTTTGCTGGTGAATGGTTAGACTCACATCGCGCGCCTCAATTCTGATTCTTACCCTGTCACCCTTAGATAATTGCTTTCTTGGAACAGTAAATTGCCCACCAGAAAAATCGATATAAGTTAGCTTATAGTTCTCATCGTAGTCACCTACTATTGCCTGAATAAGTGAAGCCGCCCTTTCTCCATGAGATAGAGTTAAATCAAGCCTGGTAAGCATTTCTGCAATTTCACCACTAGCCGAAACCCTGCCTTTATCAAGCAGAATCAATTGATCAGCCAGATATGCAGCCTCATCGACAGAATGGGTGACATAGATTATAGGGATATCCAGCTTGGCGTGTAATAGCTCTAGAAATGGGAGTATTTCTTTTTTATGTTTTTCTCCGAGTGACGCCAAAGGTTCGTCCATCAACAGTATTCCCGGAGCACAAGATAATGCTCTAGCAATCGCCACTCTTTGGCGCTCTCCCCCAGATAGTTCGGCGGCTTTTCGATTAAGCAGATGGTCTATTTGGAGTAGCTCTATTGCCTTCTCCATAACTGATTGATTGGATATCTTAGAGCGTTTATAGCCATATTCTATGTTGCCCCTTACACTGAGATGCTGGAAAAGGCTAGGCTCCTGGAAGACGTATCCTATTGAACGTAGATGGGTAGGCAGAAAATGACTTTCACTCTCCCAAATTACCTCACCTACTTTCAAATAGCCGTTATTTTTTTCAAGTCCTGCAAGTGCCCTTAATAGCGTTGTCTTGCCTGAACCTGAAGGTCCAAAAATAGCAGTAATTCCTTTCAAGGATATCGATAAATCAACATCTAAAGAAAAGTTAGGGCGGACAGTTTTTAATCGACACTCAATACTCATCACTCCCTCCCTCTAAATAAGGAGAATCTGCGATTCAAACTATAGACAACAACCAATGTTATGAAAGATGCAAGCAACAAGCCACCTGCAAGCCAATGAGCGTTGCCGTATTCTAAGGCCTCAACATGGTCATAAATTGCAATGGAAAGTACTTGGGTCTCTCCAGGAATACTACCTCCAATCATTAAAACAACTCCAAACTCACCTACTGTGTGAGCAAAACCAAGCACCGCAGCGGTTACAAAGCCTGTTCGAGCCAGCGGTAGTGCAACAGTAAAAAATCGATCAACCGGTGTAGCTCCAAGTGTGGCAGCAACTTCGATGGGGCGTGAACCAATGCTTGAAAATGCATTTTGCAGCGGCTGAACCACAAAAGGCAATGAATATATAACCGAACCAACCACCAAACCTGCAAAAGTAAAGGCCAATGGTTGACCGCTAATCCATTGTGAAATCTGACCCAAAGGTCCATTTGAACCAAGCGCAATTAATAAATAAAAACCCAGTACAGTTGGCGGCAAGACTAGAGGTAGGGCAATCAAAGCCTCGAGCAATGCTTTCAGCTTGCAATGCGTACGTGACAGCCACCAAGCCAGTGGTGTACCAAGTAGCAATAGAATCGCTGTACTTACAGCTGCTAGCTTTAGAGTAACAATCAGGGCACTTAAATCAAATTCATTTAGCATTATGGTAAGCCATATCCAGATTCATAAATAATACTTAAAGATTCATCGCTTTTAACAAAGGATATAAACTCTCTCGCTAGAGAGCTGTCTCTTAATAACACTGCTTGCTGCTCAATTGGCCTATAAATTGACTGCGGCACTTCCCAGAATGAGCCACTAATGGAGAGGTCCGGGCTCTTTATTTGTGAATAAGCAACAAACCCTAGTTTAGCATTACCGCTACTAACAAACTGGAATGTCTGGGCAATATTTTCACCTCGCACTAGTCTTTCTCCCAAGCCCGACCAAATGTTGAGTGACTTTAAGACTTCTTCAGCAGCTTTTCCATATGGTGCAAGTTTAGGGTTGGCTATTGCCAAATACCGAAAATCTTTACTATTAAGTATCTCTCCCTTTAAATCGACATAGTTATCTATAGTGCTCCAAAGAATTAATTTACCTAGAGCGTAGGTAAATCTTGTTCCAGGTTCGGTCCTCTCTGCTTGTTCCAATAATCTTGCTCGCTCAGTGTCTGCTGAAAAAAATATCTCAAAAGGTGCGCCATTGATAATCTGTGCGTAATGTTTGCCTGAAGAGCCAGGAATTAGTATCACTTTGTGTTGTTGGCCTGAAGAACCGGCTGTTTTTAATTCAAATTGTTCTGCAATGACCTTAATGGTTGGATAAAAGTTGCTCGCTACGGCGACGCGTAGCTCATCGGCAAGCGACACTCTTGGAAATACTGACAGCAGAAAGGACAATAAACACAAATTCAAATAACTTATCTCTGTTTTTTTGTAACAAAACATTCAGTTCAATTCCTTATGGTTTTTCCCAATAAAATAACAACTTGAGGGCACAAAATATATGTTGGATTTTGACAGGCTTAACCTGTATCATGTCGTCTAACACTTCGGTTAATATTTAAAAACATAGAATATTATTATAAAAGAAAAGTAAATTCCTATTTAAAGGTAAATCGATGAAACTAAAAACGATACTACTCTCTTTGACACTTATTTTTGGAATTAGCCATATCTCCTTCGCTGACTTCGAAGATGGACTAACCGCCTATAATTCAGGCGACTACACTAAAGCGTTCCAGGAATGGCAAATCCTTGCTGAAGATGGTCAGGTAAGAGCGCAATACAATGTTGCTTGGATGTATGCATACGGCGTAGGCACCTTAAAAGATTATCAAGCCTCGGTTGCTTGGTACAAGAAAGCGGCAGAACAGGACTATGTCCACGCACAATACAACCTAGCAAACATGTACCTCAGAGGTGACGTGAGGAATGATGAAGAGGCTGTATACTGGTTCCGAAGGGCTGCCGAACAGGGCGACGCTCCTGCCCAATACAATCTCGGCATAATGTATGCTAATGGCAAGGGCGTAACGAAAGATATGGCTCAATGCAAAATATGGATAAAGAAGGCTGCCGAAAATAACGACCCTAAGATCCGAGTACTCGCTGAAACTTTCTGGAAAGAACAGGAACTTGCCAAGTACTAAACAACAAATTCAGCCACATAAATTGAAATAAATTACCCAAACTATTTAATTAGGGTTAAGTCTTTATGGCAACTATCGAACAAGATTCGATGCTAAGACTATAATGAACTAAAATGAGTTTAATTTGCAAACCCCTTTTTGAACAAGAGAGTTCAACCTTTACCTACCTGTTGGCTGACAGCGTAACAAAAGAGGCAGCAATTATTGATGCTGTTGACTGTATGATCGAAAGAGACATTGCTTTAATTGAAGAATTAAATCTTGATCTAAAATTCATCATTGAAACCCATATTCATGCTGACCATGTGACCAGCGCCTGTCCACTTAAAAATAAGTATCCTGATGCAAAAATTGTTTTAGGCATAGAAAACACTAGCGCCGAGTCATGCGCTGACATTATGGCTGGTGAGGGGCACATTTTGCCAATTGGAAAACATGAAATTCATGCAATAGAGACACCGGGGCACACAATAGGCTGTATGTCTTTTCTGGTTGATAATAAATTATTTACAGGTGATTCTCTTTTTATCAGAAGTACAGGTCGTTGCGATTTCCAAGGAGGTTCAGCTTCAACACTTTACCACTCAATTCAGAAATTATTTACACTGC
Organism: uncultured Gammaproteobacteria bacterium; assembly: GCA_913044155.1. The sequence continues at coordinate 3,597 of CAJWNF010000002.1, read as the reverse complement.
CTGACTCAACTATGGTCTATCCCGGACATGACTATAACGGTTTTACAGTCAGCACTATTGGTGAGGAAAAAAAATTCAATACATTAATTAGAGAAGAATATGACCAAGAGACCTTTGTTAAAAAGGTGAACAGCTTAGATCTTTCCTTGCCAAAAAAAATAAACATTGCTGTTGCTGCAAACCATAGTTGCGGTTTAATAAGTAGCTAATAATTAAACCAAGAGCTTGTCTGATATAGTTAGAAAATTGAGAACTGAACAGTGTTGTCTAGAAATTTAACTCTAACCGAATACAAGGCATAACCTGACCACGCGAAAGGAAAAATTCTTCACACTCACCAATCTCTTCAAATCCAAGATTCCTTAAGACATTGGAAGAACCTGTATTGCCTTTTATATGACAGGCTTTTATTTGCTTAAGTTTAAGTTCTTTTTTTACAAATTGAATGAGTCCCATTGCGGCTTCTGTCGCATAGCCTTTCCCCCAATAATCTCTTGCTATCCAGAAGCCCAAGTCATAATCATTATTTTCTTCAAGGCTTAATCCGACACCACCTATCAATAAATCATTTATAAATATACTGAACAGTAGGTCGTCTTCATTAATATTATTTAACCACTCTTCAGCCCTTTCTTCTGTGTAAGGGTATGGAACTCCAGACAACCATTTTGCTACCTCCCAATCTCCGATTTGAGAGACAATCAATTGCTTATTTATTTTTTTTGTTGGTTTCTTTAGGATTAATCTTTTTGTCCTAATTTGATTCATTACAAGCTCATGACTGTAAAAAAATTATTGATTAACAAATGTCAATAATTTCATCAAACTAGGCTTCATCAACGCCGCGCTGGCCAACAAAATAACCAACAGCATAATCGTCTGTTCTGAAAGTTATAACGCTTCCTTTGGGAAAGTAAAACAAGTCACCCGCGGTAGCAGTAACCTCTTCACCTGAACCGTCTGAAATATGAAACTCTCCATCAATAATAAGCTTCATCTCTTCATAGGTATATTCATAAGTTATTGAATCTCCTTTTTCTAACCGAAAAAGACCAGCCGTAATGGGAGCTTTCTCGTCATTAGATATAGCAAAATCTCTTAGATAGGCATTATTACCTTCAAACAATGGAATTTCTTGATTAGTAATCTTGCCTTTATAGTCCATCTTAATCATCTCTTTCTCCTTATTAATCTCCATAACAAATAGTGGCTCTAACACCAATATAAACTCTGCATCATCATAGCACTGTCTCGCAAATTAATTTTTATATTATAAATAATGATTTGTGAAAGATTGAGTTCATGGTGATACTAGTCTAAAATTAATTTTTTTATAATAATAAATCTTTAACTCAATTTCATCAATGACTAAACCAAGGGTATTCACTGATTTACCTCCTTCCGAACTGATTGAACATGCTTTGACTCGCAATGAAGGCTCATTGACCGATACTGGAGCTTTGTTAATTACCACAGGAAAGCGAACTGGGCGCAGCCCCAACGACCGCTTTATTGTTGATGAACAAAGCACCTCAGAGGACATCGACTGGGGAGATGTCAACAAGCCTTTTTCGGAAGATAAATTTGAAGCATTGTGGGATCGAGCGAGCGAACACTTGTCCCAAAAAGACCGTTTCGTTTCCCACCTACATGTAGGAGCGCATGAAGAGCATTACTTGGCAGTTGAAGTAACTACCGAAACCGCATGGCAGGGACTATTCGGACGAAATATGTTTATTAAGCCTGAAAAATACAATTCCAAGAACAAAAAAGAGTGGACGATTTTAAATGTCGCTTCTTTTCAGTGCAATCCTGAGCGTGATGGCACAAACTCAGATGGCGTAGTAATCATTAACTTTAAACAGAAAAGGGTTTTATTGGCAGGTATGCGATATGCTGGTGAAATGAAAAAAGCAATGTTTTCAGTACAGAACTTCTTGCTTCCTGAAAAAGATGTGCTACCAATGCATTGCTCTGCAAATGTAGGCGAAGTCGGAGATACGACCTTATTTTTTGGCCTTTCTGGTACAGGAAAAACAACACTGTCTGCAGACCCATTATGCTACCTTATTGGAGACGACGAGCATGGCTGGTCTAAAGGCTCTGTATTTAATATGGAGGGTGGTTGTTATGCAAAAACCATTGATCTTTCGCAAAAGAATGAACCAATTATTTGGGATGCTATTTGTCACGGCGCAATCGTTGAAAATGTTGTAGTAGATTCTAACGGCCTAGCTGACTATAACGATACCAGTATTACCGAAAATGGTCGCTGCTCTTACCCTTTGGAGCATGTTGAAAAACGCGTACTAAAAAACGCCGCCGGTGAACCGAGGGTAGTTATTTTCTTAACCTGTGATGTGTCAGGCGTTCTGCCGCCAGTTTCTATTCTTAGTAAGGAGGCGGCTGCTTATCATTTCCTTTCGGGTTATACGGCTCGTGTAGGTTCAACCGAACTTGGCGCAGCTAAGGGCATTAATCCTGCTTTTTCCCCATGTTTTGGTGCACCATTTATGCCTCGTCCTGCTGGGACTTATGCGAACTTATTAATTAAACGTGTAGCAGATTTCGGCGCCCAAGTTTATTTGGTTAATAGCGGATGGACCGGAGGTTCTGGTGCACCAGGTGGAACTGGAGAGCGCTTTCCTATTCCGGTAACCCGTGCTATCGTTTCGGCCTGTCAAAGTGGCGCTTTACTCAACTGTAAAACAAAACATTTAGATTATCTAAATCTAGATATTCCTCGAGAAATTCCTGGAGTAGATAATCGATACCTAAACCCAAGAGACACGTGGGAAGACAAGGAAAGTTACGATGCTGAAGCAAAAAAACTGGCCATTTTATTTGCTGACAATATTACGAAATTTGATGTTGATAGGGCTATTATCGAAGCCGGCCCGAAAATAACCTAAAGTTTTCATTAATCCAGTATCCTCTATTAAATTGCCTCACTATTGAGACGTCTTAGCGGCACCAGTTATTGACTGTATTTTGCGCCACAAACGGAGCAGAATAACTCGACAATTTCATTTTATGTATAAGTGGGGACATCAATAAACATACCCACATAGCCCTTTATCCTAAATTGTGCTACCATAATATCTAGAGGCGAGAGAGCAATCATGAAAGACTAGCTACACAAGTTATGGCCAATAAACAAGACATTTATCTTTATAACTGCAATCAAGTGCGAACATTAGATGGTCTAGCAATTGATAAAGAAAATATCAACGGATTAGAACTGATGCAGCGTGCTGGTATGGCGGTTTTCAAGCATATTCTCCAGCACTATAAAAAATATGCCATCACGGTTTTCTGCGGCTCAGGGAATAATGCTGGCGACGGCTACATTATTGCAACTCTTGCAAAAGAAAAAAATATTGCGGTCAAATTAATATATCTCAAAAAACCTCAGAATTTAAAAGGTGATGCCAAACGCGCCTACGAAATTGCCAATAAAGCAGGCGTCCAGATGGCAGACTTTTCACCGAAGATGGTTTTGGAAGATTCTGTCATCGTTGATGCACTGCTAGGCACTGGTCTAAAAGGTTCAGTGAAAGAGAACTACTACGAGGCCATTAAAATAATCAACGACAG
>CAJWNF010000001.1 GCA_913044155.1 uncultured Gammaproteobacteria bacterium | reverse complement strand
AAGAAAAAGCAAAAGAAGCAGCTTTACAAAAAGAACTCGCAGAGGAGCAAGCTGAAATCGCAAAACAACTTACCGAAGAAGAGAAGCAGAAAAAAGACCAGCTTGAAGCTGAAAGGGCGGCTCAAAAAGAAGCCTTTGAACAAGAGCAATATCAACGGCTTCTTACAGAAGAGATACAAGCAGATCAAGACTTTGAAAGACAGCTCAAAATTGAAGACCAGCTCAATACCTTAAAAAGCGCCTATAAAGCTCATATCGCCGCAAGAGTTAGAAGTTATTGGATGTATCAAGGTGCCGAAGATGATTGGAGTTGTGAGGTCTATATTTTACAAAGCATTGAGGGTGTTGTGGAGGCTGTAAATGTTCAGAACTGTACGCTTGATGACAGTGACAAGGCGCGCTCATTTAAAGACTCAATTGGAAGGGCTGTCTATAAAGCATCCCCTCTACCTATCGCTCCTGATGAAAGCGTATTCGAGAAAGAAGTACTTTTCCGTTTTTTAGTTAACTAGTTCCATTGGTAAATTTAGTTAACTATCAAATAAAATTATAATTTATCTATCCCATAACAAAATCAATCAATAAGCTAAAATAACAAGCATGGAAAAGCATGATTTTATACTTGAATTAGGCACTGAAGAACTTCCGCCTAAATTACTCCGTAAACTTTCTAATTCACTGAGAGATAACCTAGTTACTGAACTTGAAAATCTAGGATTGGAAATGGGAAAAGTTGATTGCTTTGCCACTCCAAGACGTTTAGCGGTTTTTATAAAACAACTTCAGTCTAAACAGAAGAGTCAACTTATTGAAAAAAAAGGTCCAGCCATAGGTTCTCCCGATAAGGCAGTTGAGGGTTTTGCCAAATCTTGTGGTATAGATAAAATTAATCTTAAAAAACAGCATTCAGAGGGAAAAGAATACTATTTTTATAAGACTAGAATGAAGGGTGAGAAAGTATTTGATCTATTACCTATAGCTGTTAAATCAGCGATAAAAAATATACCTGTAACTAGAGCAATGCAATGGGGAGATTCTGACTACTCATTTGTTAGACCTGTTCATTGGCTGGTAATGATGCTTGATGAGAAAATCGTCCCATCAAAAATAATGGGTCTTTCTAGTGGGAATAAATCTAGGGGCTTAAGGTTTTCAAATGACTCAATTATCGAAATACCTAGTGCGGCAAAGTATCAAGCTACAATGCGAAAAAAAGCTAAAATCGAGGTTGATTTTGATTTACGTAAGGAGTTAATTCGTCAACAAGTGATTGCGATTGCAAGTGACAAAAACGCAGAGGCTGTGATTGATGATTCTTTACTAGAGGAGGTTTGTGCACTGATCGAATACCCTTATGCCTTTCTAGGTAATTTTGATAAGAAATATTTAGATGTCCCAGAGGAGGCAATTATTTCAGCAATGAAGTCTCATCAAAAATACTTCCATCTAGTTGATAAGGGCAATAAACTATTACCATTATTCATTTCTGTGGCCAATATTGAGTCAAATAATATGGATGTTATAGTTGAGGGAAACGAACGCGTAATTCGTCCAAGGTTAGCAGATGCTGAGTTTTTTTGGAACCAAGACAGAGCAAAGAGTTTAGACCAAAGGCTTGTCGATCTGGAAAGTGTTTTGTTTATGAAATCTCTCGGTTCGATGGCTGATAAGGCTAAGCGAATAGAAAAGCTTAGTAGTCACATAGCGAGTAAATTGAATCTAGATAGTGAAGTTTGCGCTCGTGCAGGCCTTCTTTCAAAATCAGACTTAATGACAGATATGGTAGGTGAGTTTGCCGACTTACAAGGAATTATGGGTGAACACTATGCGCTTTATGATGGCGAAGAAAAAAAAGTTGCTTTTGCTATTAGAGATCAATATTTACCAAGATTTTCAGGCGACAAACTTCCCTCTACAGATGAAGGGTCAGTTGTAGCTATTGCTGATAGGTTGGACTCAATTACAGGTATCTATGGTATTGGTAATGGTCCAACCGGCTCAAAGGATCCTTATGCATTAAGGAGACTTGCATTAGGTTTATTGCGCATATTGGTAGAAGGAAAAAAAGATTTAAATTTGATAGAGTTGATTGATTCTTCTCTGAATCTACATTCCAAAGAAGTCAATAGAAATATATCCAGTGAAATCTATAAATTTATGATGGAACGCTTGAAGGCCTACTATAAAGAGAGTCATGTCGATGGCAACGTCTTTGAAGCAGTATTGGCGGTTAGCCCTGAATCACCTTTGGACTTTCATCTAAGAATTGAAGCCCTAAATGAATTTATTCAGCATAGCGAATCTAGAAGTTTAATTGAAGCAAATAAGCGAATTGCAAATATTCTAAAAGACTGCGATGACATAGAACCTAAACTTAACCTTAAGTTGCTTGAACAAGAAGCAGAGAAAAAACTCTATCAGGCAACTCAAACAATTACAGAGAAACTGAAGAAGGAAAAAGATTACGGATCAATTATGTCTTCACTTCTCGCTTTAAAAGAAGTGATTGATGACTTTTTTGATAATGTTATGGTGAATGTTAAAGATACCAAACTAAGGCAAGCCCGCCTTAGTCTAATTGAGCGTGTCAGAAAATTGTTTTTATCAGTTGCAGATATCTCTCATCTGTCTTCGTAGACACAAAGACTATGAAAGCATTAATACAAAGAGTATCTTCTGCTCATGTTGAAGTAGAAGGAGAAATTGTTGGTGAAATCGACAAAGGGTTACTTGTATTTGTCGGTATTGAAAAAAATGACGACCGATTAATAGCAGATAAAATGGTTAACAAAATTCTCTCCTATAGGGTTTTTTCTGACACCAAAGGCAAGATGAACTTGAATGTAGGTGATATCGAAGGCGAGATTCTGGTAGTTTCCCAATTTACCCTTGCTGCAGAAACAAATAACGGCACAAGAGCTGGTTTTTCAACTGCCAAATCTCCTCAAGAAGCAGAAATTATCTATAACCACATGATTGAAAAATTTGAATTATCAAACACTAAAGTTGAAAAAGGCATTTTTGCTGCAAATATGAAGGTTGCTTTGGTCAACGATGGTCCCGTTACATTTTTACTGAAATGCTAGACTTATCATGAATAAAGATATCAAACTTTATGGAATAAGAAATTGTGACACTGTAAGAAAAGCAATTAAGTATTTAGATGTTAACGATATTAGATACCAGTTTATTGATTATAGAAAAAACCCTATTTCTTTAGAAAAACTCCAAACCATTGTTAGTATAGTTGGTTGGGAAAATCTTATAAATAGACGTTCAACAACCTATCGTTCTTTATCCGAGAAACAGAAAAAGAATATCAATTATGACTTGGTATTGAATTATCCAACACTAATAAAGCGACCAGTCTTAATATCTGAAGATGAAGTATTGGTGGGTTTTAGTGAAAAAAAATATGCAACAATCATTGGTTAGGCCTAGCCTCGATTTCTTTTCTTATTTCGTTCATATCAAGTTTTTTAGCCTTTTCTAAGAGACCCTCGAGATCTTTGCCTGAAAGAGTGCCGGCCTGAGAAAAGATACTAATTCCTTCACGAAAAATCATCAAAGTTGGAATCGATCTTATTCCAAAATGGGCGCCTAATGCTTGCTCATTTTCAGTGTTAACTTTGGCGAAAGTAACTCCATCAACCTTGTTTGAAGTTTCTTCAAATGTAGGAGCAAACTGCATGCATGGTCCACACCATGGAGCCCAGAAATCTAAAATAACAATATCATTATTCGAGATTGTTTCATCAAAATTTGATTCACTAAGTTCTACTACTGCCATGAATTTTTTCTCCCATAAAATAGAAAATGATTATAACTATATGGTTAACATATCAGTTCATTTTTTCTACAGATGATACAATAATGTTATGAATATACTTGGAATTGATCCAGGCTCTAGAATTACCGGTTTTGGCCTTATATCAGCTAACAAACTTAATTTTACTTATATAAATAGTGGCTGTATTCGTACAAAAGGCGAATTCAATGAGCGAGTAGTCACGATTTTTTTAGGCATTAAGGAGATTCTTGAGAATAATCAGATTGATATTGTGGTCATTGAGAGAGCTTTTATGCGTCCAGATAGGCCCAATCCTGATGCGGCAATCAAACTTGGTACTGCGAGAGGTGCAATTATTTCAGCGGTTGGAATGCAAGAAATACCGATTGTTGACTATAGCCCAAATCAAATAAAAAAAACAATTGTTGGTAAAGGTCATGCCAGCAAAGATCAGGTTTCATTTATGGTTCAGCGCCTGCTAAAACTCAATAAGGCTCCTCAAACTGATGCTGCAGATGCACTAGCAGGGGCTATATGCCATGCATATCATTCTTTATAAATTTTATTGATTTAACAATTTACTTGCCGAAATATATCTTAACTTCTCCAAATCCAGGTAGCTTTCCAACAATACTTGAGAATTGAGACAGTATCTCGTCAGCTTCATTTTCTGCTAGGTAGTCGATTGATAAGAAAAAATCAACCAGAATTTCACCGTCAAGATAATGCAGTTGAGTTCGATCTATACTATATTTACAATTTTCTAACTTTAAACTTTGTTGAATGATTTTTAAGGCTTCTGCTCTTTCAGGGAGGTTTCTATAAGGTTTGTGCGATTCGTCATCTTCTGGATCGATATGAACGATGACATCGTCAAGTTCTTCAACACATTCTTTTGCAACACGCTCAACACTTACAGAAATAATATGACCCTCGCTAACTGACAAAAATGGACTTACTTGAACATGGACGTCGGCTGATTTCTTGTGACCAATCTGTCTTGTTCTTAGAGAGTGAATGCGACTAACCCCTTTGATTTTTGATAGTTCAGACAGTAGTTTTTCAGTATCTTCAGCGCCAATTGATGTATCAACTAATTCTTTGGTTGCGCTAAAGCCTAACTTCCAGCCTATATAAATAATCAACAAGCCAACTATAATTGCCGCTAAGCTATCAAGGTAGTAATGACCATTAATGGCTCCGATGATACCCAACAAAACAACAACAGAAGAGAAAGCATCTGAGCGATGATGCCAGGCATTTGCCTTTAGCATTTGAGATTTAATCTTGTTGGCAACAAAAATAGTGTACCAGTAAAGAAGCTCTTTACTAATAATGGAGATAATTGCAATTGAGATAAGCCAACTACCATGATTAAGTGGTTCGGCACTAAATAATCTATCCGTTGCGTCAAAAATAATCCCTGAGCCGACAATTGCAAGAAAAATACTTAACCCTAATGTAGCTACTGTTTCAAAGCGTTCATGTCCATAAGGGTGCTCTTCATCTGGTCCTTCATTAGCATGTTTTGAAGCGTACCAAACAACCCAATCTGAAAGTAGATCTGACAGAGAGTGTATGCCGTCTGCAATCATGGCGCCAGAATTACCCAAAAAACCAACAGTAACTTTAATGATAGATAGCACTAAATTAATAGCACCACCAATGACTGAAATTTTTTGGCCTTCCTGTTTGCGTTTACTTGATTTCAATTTTTTTTGATATATAAATCATTACTATTGTATTTTATGTTATCTATTTGAAGACATGTCTTATTTCCATTAACAAGCTTTTTTATTAAAGAAAATGTTTTTATTAATTAACTTTGTAATGAAGTAAGTTTTAAGGTTGATAAAAATTAGTTTATTGAAAAAATCATTCAATAATGATGTTGTATCCTGGAAGTGCATCCAGTAATCGTTTGCCGTAATATTTGGTTTTTAATCGATTGTCAAATATACTAATTTTGCCTGTATCAGTCTCAGACCTAATCAATCTGCCACAAGCCTGTACAAGTCTCAATGATGCGTCAGGCAAAGCAATTTCCAGAAATGGATTTCTGTTTAAAGATTCAAGATACGATTGAGTGGTTTTTTCAATTGGCGAGGTTGGAACACTAAATCGAAGCTTCGCAATCATTACATGATTTAGATTATCTCCCTTAAGGTCAACTCCTTCAGCAAAACTGTCTAAGCCAAATATTACACTTCCCTTATTTTTGTCACGCCTTTCAAGATGTTTTTCTAGGATACGCTTTTTACTGAATTCTCCTTGCACTAGTAATTGGCAATTTAATGAAGGCTCAAGAATATCAGCAACCATTTGCATTTGATTGTTTGAAGCAAATAGCACTAGTGTTGCAGATTTCTGATCAATACGTTTATTTAGTTCACTAGCAAGTTCTTGAGTATGTTCATAGATATCTTTAGGGCTCGTCTTCATATTGGCAACAATGAAATCTACCGACTTAAAATTAAAAGGCGAAGGTAGTCGCAAGTATTTATTTTCATTATTGTTTAAGCCAAGTTGCTGATTAAATCTATCAAAACTATTGAGTGAAGTTAAGGTCGCAGATGTCAATACAATGCCTGCCGCATTCAGCCAAATCAGTTTGTTCAAATGTTCCGAGACATCAATTTTTGCTGAATTTATATGAAAGTTAAACTTTCTAGTTGATAAATTTGATCTCTCTATCCATTGACTGACAGGCGGTTTCGAAGAGTTATGTTTTTGTGTAAACGCACTTAAAACTTGGATAATGGAGGACAAGTTTTGTTCATTTAGTCCAATAATGTTATTTAAGTTGTCGACTGTATTTTGCTCTACAGTGTGTCTTTTTATATAAGACTGCCATGCATCTTTTTGATCATAAAAATCATCGAATGCTGTATTAATAAGTTTAAGTACTATGTTTACTAGATTTAAAATATCGCTTGGAACCCTAACAATGCTAAAAAGATGAATGTCATCTTGATATTCTATATCCAACAAAGTTTCTGTTAGATCATTGATTGCGTTAACAACATTGTTAACGAAATTCTTGGATTTTTCTTGCTGGGTAGCTTTTGCTATTTGGTCAATTGTGCTCTGGGTTTGTTGGATTGATGTTTTTATAAATTCAGTGCTAGCGCCAATCGAAAAATGTGACAAAGCTTTCTGGGAAAAATGATGCGCCTCGTCGAATATAAAAAAACAATCCTCTACATCTGGAAGTATTGAGTTCCCACTAAATATATCTGCCAGAACAAGGTCGTGATTAGCGATAATAACATCTGCCCGGGAAATCTTTTTTCGTGCTTTAAAGAAAGCGCAGTCACTATAAAATTCACAATTCTTTGCATTGCAGGTAAAACGATTACAAGCGATTTTTTGCCATAAAACTTCTTCTGGAGGGCTTTCTAGGCTATCAATTTCTCCATTCCATCGCGCTGTAGAATAGTCATCTGTCATTTCATGCATTTTGTCGAGTTGATTTTGACTCGGCGGCGAGTTCCAAAGTAGAGAGTCTTCGAACATAGATTGGCTGCCTGAGTTTTCATCAGTAAGATTTATTAGGTTACGAATACATACATAGCGAGAACGACCTTTAGCTAAAGCGTATTTAAAATCAACAACCAAGTACTTTTTTGCTTCAATAATATCTTTGTATAGGATTTGCTCTTGCAAAGCAATGTTCGCACTGGCGATAATTAATTTTTTATTATTTTTCAAGGCGATTGGCAAGGTGCCAATTAAATATGCAAGCGTTTTTCCTGTTCCAGTAGGTGCTTCGACGCAAATAATCGGATTTAAGTCTGGGTATTCCCTTGATAGTGTTTTCGCTATCTCGGCAATCATTACATTTTGAGAAGAGCGGTTATTGAAATCAGATAATTCTTTCTTTGCCGCCTCAAATGAAGAGCGAATTTGATTTTTTATTGCCGCATCAAGCATTTAATCAGCTTAACTTTTTCTATTTAGTGATAATTCACAGAGCAAACTTAGAGCTTTTTGATAATCAGATTTAGGAATATTTTCTAACGATTTTAGAGCTTTATTTGATTCATTCTCTGCTATCATTCTTGTGAATTCAAAAGCCTTAATATCGGTCATAATGGTAACTATATCGTTGATTTTTGATTTACTATGGTCCTTGATTGCAGTTTTGAGAAATTTGTTTTTCGCTCCAGAAGTTTTTTCAAGTGCATAAATCATCGGTAAAGTAATTTTACCTTCAGCTAAATCGTCGCCAACTTCTTTACCTATAATTTCAGCGCTTGATTCATAGTCAAGTACATCATCAATTATTTGAAATGCATTACCTAAGTGTAAACCATAGTCACCCAGAGCCTTAACAGTCTTTTTTGGGGCATTCGAGAGAATTGCACCAATTTGACAAGCGGACTCAAATAAACAAGCAGTTTTTCTTTCAATTACTCCATAGTACTCCGACTGCGAAATATCAGTATTCCTAATGTTCAATAGCTGCAGAACTTCGCCTTCAGCAATCTTGTTTGTTGCTTTTGACAAGATCCTCATTATTTTCATTGAATCAGGTTCCACCATAATTTCAAATGCTCTAGAGTAAAGAAAGTCACCCACAAGAACACTAGCGGCGTTACCCCATATTTCATTTGCGCTATCCCCGCCTCGTCGAGTATTTGATCCATCTACTACGTCATCATGAAGAAGTGTCGCTGTATGTATGAGTTCGATAACTACCGCTAAAGGGTAATGATGTTTTCCCTCGTAGTTTGTTGCTTTTGCACATAGCAGTAATAGTAATGGCCTTAGGCGCTTACCTCCAGATGTGACGATATGGTGGCTCATCTGATTTATCAGATCGACGTCTGTATCTAGACGACTGGTCAGTATGTCGTCGACTTTTTTCATATCGACCTTCATAAGGTCTCGAATTTGTCCAAAATTCTGCATAAGTCGTTATTTTAACTGACTAGCTATAAGATAAACTTCTTTAGATCTGGGTCGTGAAGCTTTAGGTTTTCTAATGATGACTTTTTTGAAGTTTTTTCGGCTATTTTGGATAAAACTATCAAATCCATCGCCATGAAAAATCTTCACAACGAAGTGACCATTATGAGAAAGCACTTTAGTAGCCATATCAAGAGCCAACTCAGCCAAATACATTGATTTAGGCTGATCTATTGAGATTTGACCGCTCATATTAGGTGCCATATCCGATAGGACAACATTTATTTTCTGTTTATTGGTTAGACTTAAGAGCTTGTTATATATTATCTCTTCAGTAAAGTCGCCTTGCAAAAATTCTACATTTGCAATACTTTCAACTGGCAAGATATCGGTAGCTATAACTTGACCTGTTTTGCCAACTATTTTTATTGCCACCTGAGACCATCCTCCAGGAGCAGCTCCTAGATCAAGTACCTTGAAACCTGTCTTGATAATTTGGTTTTTATCGATAATTTCTAGTAACTTGTATGCAGCCCTGGATCGATAACCTTCTTTTTGAGCTTTTTTTACAAATTCATCTTTTAAATGTTCATTCATCCAGCGAACGGAGCTACTTGTTTTTGCCACAATTATTTACCATATAATTTTTTAGTTATTTTATAAGTGTAACTAATATTTCAATAGATAATTCATTTTCAAATTAAATCTAGATAAAGAGGCTATTTACGGGATAATGTCGCTCTTATTTTTTGATTACTATAGTGAATGATTACCAAACTTAGAAATATAGCTATTATTGCTCACGTTGATCATGGCAAAACAACGCTTGTCGATAAACTCCTTTCTCAGTCACAGACCTTTGATGAGCGTTTTCAGACTTCAAATCGAATGATGGACTCAAATGACCTAGAAAAAGAGCGTGGAATCACTATCAGTTCAAAAAATACCGCAATTAGCTGGGGAGAATATAGAATTAACATTGTTGATACTCCTGGGCACGCAGATTTTGGCGGCGAGGTTGAAAGAGTGCTTTCAATGGTCGATAGTGTGCTTTTGCTGGTTGATGCTGTTGATGGCCCTATGCCACAAACTCGCTTTGTAACAAAAAAAGCATTCGAACAGGGTTTGAGTCCTATTGTTGTCATTAATAAAATTGATCGACCGAGCGCTCGTCCAGATTGGGTAATTGACCAGGTTTTTGATCTTTTTGATCAGTTAGGGGCAACTGAAGAACAATTGGACTTTCCTGTAATTTACGCTTCCGCTCTAGGTGGATATGCTTCTATTGATGATAGTGCAAGAGATGGTGACATGACTCCAATGTTTGAAGCAATTATTGACAAAGTTCCAGCTCCTGATGTCAATCTTGATGGAGCTTTTCAAATGCAAATAAGCTCTTTAGACTATTCTTCTTTTGTTGGTGCTATAGGTATTGGTAGAGTAATAAGAGGAATAGCTAAGAAAAATATGCAAGCTGTTTTGATAAACTCTGACGGTACGAAAAGGAATGTCAAAATATCACAATTGCTCGGTTTTCATGGTCTTGAAAGACATGAAACTGATTCTGCAGCTGCTGGAGATATTGTCGGAGTTGTTGGAATCGAGAATATTTCAATTTCTGATACAATCTGCGACCCTTCTATAGTTGAGGCTCTGCCGCCTCTAAGTGTTGATGAACCCACTGTTAGTATGGCATTTAGAGTTAATGACTCTCCTTTTGCTGGGCTTGACGGTAAATACATAACCTCAAGAAATATCAAAGAGCGACTAGACAAAGAATTAATTTACAACGTAGCGTTGAGAGTGGAAGATACCGAAGATGCTTCTGAATTTCTTGTATCAGGTAGGGGTGAACTGCATTTATCAATCCTGATTGAAACCATGCGAAGGGAGGGCTTTGAGGTTTCAGTGGGTAGGCCGCAAGTGATACTTAGAGAGGTAGATGGTGTCATTTGTGAGCCTTTTGAGAATCTAGCAGTTGACGTCGAGTCAAGACATCAGGGCTCGGTAATGGAAAAGCTGGGTGAACGAAAGGCTGAACTGACGAATATGGCACCAGATGGCAAGGGCCGTGTCAAGCTTGACTTTGTAATACCTGCTAGAGGTCTTATTGGTTTCCGTACTGATTTTCTTACTGCTACAACTGGTACCGGTTTAATGTACTCATCTTTTGAATCTTATAGGCCACAAAAAGAAGGAAAAATTGGTCAAAGAGTAAACGGTTCTTTAATCTCAATGAATCAAGGTAAATCAGTTGCCTATGCAATCTTTAATTTACAAAAAAGTGGGAAATTCTTTATAGGTCATGGTGAAGATATCTATGAGGGAATGGTGGTTGGAATTAATTCCAGAGATAAGGATCTAGTGGTCAATGTAATGAAAGGCAAACAATTGACAAATGTTCGTGCCTCTGGCTCAGATGAAGCAGTGGCATTAATACCACCTGTAAGGCTCGATTTAGAACAGGCATTAGAATTTATAGATGACGACGAATTGGTGGAAGTTACACCAAAAAATATTCGTCTACGTAAGCGTTTGCTAACTGAAAATCAAAGAAAAAGAGCTAGAAATGGTTGACTAATTTATATAGATACAACAAAATAAACACTTATATAATCTCAGTCAGGGACAATTTGACATAATTAAATAGGTGTACTATGGATGCTTTTCTAAAATTCTTGGTACAGCAGAAAAAGTTTGCGATTGTCTTCTCTTTTGCTTTTATTGCTGTAGGTTTATTATCTTTTCAACAGATACAACGCGATCAATTTCCTTCGGTTGATTTTGAAATTTTAGCTGTGACAACAGCCTATCCTGGTGCCTCGCCCGAAGATGTTGAACAAGGCGTCACAAAAGTTATTGAAAACGAGCTGATCAACGTTAATGGCATTAAAAATTTTACTTCTACTTCTCGTGAAGGTCTTTCCAGTATTATTGTAACGCTTGAGGCAGATCTTAAAGATGTTGTTACTGTCAAGAATGACATTAGAAATGCTGTCAATCGTGTTGGAAGTTTGCCTGAAGAGGTTACCGAACTTCCACGTGTCCTTGACTTTAATATCATGGAAATCCCAATTCTTAATATCAACATCGATGGTGCCGGTTTTGATTATGCAGAGGCTAGACAGATTACCGATGATATGGAGAAGGCCCTCTCGATGGTTAATGGTGTTTCCAAAATAAATAAAAACGGCTATTTGGACAGTGAAATTCAAATTAAGGTTGACCCTGAAAAATTAAGTAAATATAACATTTCAATTAATGAAGTTATATCTGCAATTTCAAGTAGAAATATGCGTTTCACCTTGGGAGACAATAATCAGGCTGACCTTAAGAAAAATATTGTCATATTGTCAGAATATGAAGATATAAGTGATATTGAGGAGGTTGTTATCAAGTCAATATTTGATGGCCCTATTGTCAGGCTTGGAGATATTGCTAAGGTTTTTCGAGGTGATGAAGAAGAAACTTCAATTACTAGAGTTAATGGCACTAAAGGGTTTATTTTGGAAATCTTAAAACAGGAGCAATCAGACATTATAAGAACAGTAGCCAGAGTAAAGGAAAGGGTTTTAGAATTACAAGAAAATTATCCTGCTGGTTTAAGAATTTTTTATACCCAAGATCGCTCAATATCAGTTGAAAATCGTCTAGATATTATTGTCAGGAATGGCTATATAGGTTTGACATTAGTGCTTATAGTTTTAGGTATATTTTTGTCTCTTAAGACGGCATTCTGGGTAGCAATCAGTTTGCCTGTAACATTACTAGGAACGGTTGCCGGACTTGGATTGACAGGTGATACTATTAATCTAATTTCACTTTCTGGATTTATTCTGGTTTTAGGTATTGTCGTCGATGATAGTATTATTATTGCTGAAAGTATTCATCATTACAAGAATCGCGAAGGAAATGTTTTTGACAATGTGGTCAAGGGTTTTAAGAGGGTTATATTGCCAGTCGTTACAACCATTCTAACCACCATACTGGTGATGTCATCAATGTTTTTAATGACCGGCATAATGGGCAAATTTATATACGTTTTGCCGGTTGTTGTTATTTTTGCCTTGACCTTCTCTTTTTTAGAAATAACCTTTGCTTTGCCAGCTCATCTCGCCAATAAAAAAGCTGAAAGACAAAAGACTTGGTTTATCCCGGTTGAAAACTTTTTTAATAAGTTAGTTGCTAGGTTGTTGCGTTGGCGCTATCTTATAGTTCCATTATTTATCGCGCTATTTGCTTATTCCTTGTATTTTGCAATAACCCAGATGCCATTGACTTTATTTCCTTCAAGAGGTGCTGACCAGATGTATGCAAGAGTTGAAGCTCCTAATGGAAGCTCTGCTGCTTATACGGAAAAACTGGTAATTGGGCTTGAAAAGATTATTATGGAGGAAGCGGGGGAAAATCTTGAATCAGTGACGAGCAATATTGGCAGTTACTTTACGAACGAAGCAAACATATCAATAGCGCTTATACCGACTAGTGAAAGAGAGATTGGTGCAGAAGAGATTATGGAGAAAATCAAAAAAAGTTCAACAGTTATTCAAGGCGCTGAAGAAATTAATTTCTCTGTGCAAAGACCGGGTCCGCCGGCAGGAGAGGATATTGAAATTAATTTGATAAGTGACAACGATGAGCAGAGAACCGCTGCTGCTAATCGACTAGTAGGTCTATTGTCTGATATGGAGGGTGTTGATAATATTAATCGTGATGATGAGATTGGTAAACCACGCATAGAAACTGTACTAGATTTTGATGAAATGGCTAGACTTGGAGTTGAATACCAACAAGTCTATCGACATTTGAAAACTGCCTTTTCTGGTTCCTATGCAACAGATGTTCGTATTGCTGGCAAAGATGAAGATGTAAGGGTTTATATTGGTAACAACAACTATTCAGAAAACTTCATTATGAATACCAAGGTGAAGAACCGTCAAGGCAACTTGATACCGATGAGTCAATTCTCAAGCATTCGAGATATCAAAGGCGAGCCCGACTTTAACCACTTTGATGGTGAACGTTCTGTATCAATATCAGCAAGTGTAGATGATAAGGTAACAACCTCTCAAGCGGCACAGACTTCTGTTCTAGAAGAACTTAACGCGGGAGCTAACTTTCCTCAGGTGGCAATTATTAGTGCTGGTGGCGCTCAAGACGTTCTTGAGTCGATGGAGAGTTTCCAAAATGCCTTTATCGTTTCTATTTTGGGAGTATTCCTTCTACTCGCCATTTTGTTTAATTCCTATTCGCAACCGTTTCTGGTTTTGGCTGCAGTTCCATTTTCGCTTATAGGAGTTATTTGGGCGTTCTTTTTTCATGGTGAGCCACTAAGTTTCTTTGCTCTAACAGGGTCTTTAGCTTTAATTGGTGTAATCGTTAATGACTCCCTAGTTATGGTTAGTCACCTTAACTATATCAAGGCAAAGAAAGCTCAGATAGAAGACAAGATTACCTGGATAGCAAAAGGGGCTAGAGACCGTCTCAGGGCGGTCGTTCTGACGACCTTAACTACACTGGCAGGTGTTCTACCACTCGCCTATGGCCTCGGAGGAACTGACTACTTTTTACAGCCTATGGTTTTAGCTCTTGGTTATGGATTAATCTTTGGTACAGTGATGACTTTAATATTGCTGCCTTGTATGTATTTAATGAATTATGATTTCATTAATTGGTTAGGCAGAGTCAGAAAGAAGTTTTCTAAGAAGTCACTAGCTTAATTACTTGTTTCTTAACGCAAGGCGAATAAGCTCTTCGGTGGATAGTGTTTGATCTTCTATAGTTGATAGCATTTTGTTGGCTTCTTTTACCTTAAAGCCAAGAGACTGAAGCGCTGTGAGTGCTTGCTTTGTGTTTGTATTTTGTCCTACTTTGTTGCTCATTACTAAGGTTGATGCGCTAGTTAGTTCAACTTTATCAAGCCTGTCTTGAAGCTCAACAATAACTTTGAGTGCCGTTTTTTTACCTATACCTGGAGTTTTAGCTAGTAGCTCTGCATTTTCATTGATGATGCATTCTACAAGAGAGCTTACAGACAAATGAGACAGTATAGCGAGAGCCACTTTTGGACCTACACCGTTAACCCTAATTAATTCTCTAAACAGATTTTTTTCATCTTTAGTAATAAAACCAAATAGGGTATGTGAGTCATCCTTAATACTGAGATGTGTATATAGCAAAATATCTTTTTGATCACTGTCAAATTGATAAAAAGTAGACATAGGGCAAAGTAATTCATAGCCAATCCCTCCAACTTCAAGGAGAATTTCTGGCGGGTTTTTGCTAATCAGTTTTCCTTTTAAGTGGCCAATCATAACCAGGGATACTTATTTAAATGTTGAGCTTCAAATGAACGAATTTCATCTTCATATTGCAATGTTAAATCAATATCATCTAGCCCATTGATGAGTCTTCTTTTGCGTTCAGAGTCAACATCAAAATGATAGGTCTTGTTATCCGCTTTAACGCTTTGCTTTTTTAGATTAATTTCGATTTCACCTTGAAATTCAAACAGTATATCTACTATATCACTATTAAGTGTAATAGGTAGAAGTCCATTCTTGAAGCAATTGTTATAAAAAATATCGGCAAAACTTGGTGCAATAATAGCTCGAAAACCGTAATCCTCTAGCGCCCAGGGCGCGTGCTCTCTGGAAGATCCACAGCCAAAATTACTTCTTGTCAAAAGGATTTGAGATTCGCTGTATTTAGGATTATTTAGTACAAAGTCTGGATTAAGCGGTCTTTTTGAATTATCCATACCTACCTCACCATGATCTAGGTATCGCCATGCATCAAACAAATTAGGACCAAAACCAGTTCGCTTAATTGATTTAAGGAATTGCTTTGGGATTATCGCGTCTGTGTCAATGTTTGCTCTATCTAAAGGGGTAGCAATAGAATTGAGAATGCTAAATTGTTTCATCACTTAACCCCTGAAAAGTGTCCTGTAATGGCGCTTGCGGCAGCGACAGCAGGGCTAACTAGATGAGTAAATGAACCTTGTCCTTGGCGGCCCTCAAAGTTTCTATTGGAGGTGCTTGCACATCGCTCTCCAACTTCAAGTTTATCGGCATTCATAGCGAGACACATAGAACAGCCAGGTTCGCGCCATTCAAAACCGGCTTCGATAAAAATTTCATCAAGGCCTTCGCTTTCCGCTTGTTTTTTTATAAGACCAGAGCCAGGAACAACGAGTGCCAGTTTTATATTGTCTGCAATTATATTTCCTTTTGCTACAGCTGCAGCTTCACGAAGGTCCTCAATTCTTGAATTTGTACATGAGCCGATAAAAACTTTATCGATTGAGACAGATTTCATAGCAGTATTAGGTTTTAAATTAATATATTTCAGCGCGTTACGAATACTATCTGCCTTAATTTTATCACTTTCTTGGTCTGGATCAGGGGTTGAGCCATCTATTTCTACAACCATCTCAGGAGAAGTCCCCCAGGTAACCTGCGACTTAATGTCACTAGCATTAATTTCTACTGTCTTGTCGAAGTCTGCACCTTCGTCAGTATGAAGGGTTTTCCAATAAGCAACAGCCAAATCCCATTGCTCAGCTTTTGGTGCAAAAGGCCTCCCTCGAACATATTCAATCGTTTTGTCGTCAACTGCGACCATGCCAACTCTTGCACCTGCCTCAATCGCCATATTACAAAGCGTCATTCTGCCTTCAATACTTAAGTTTTGTATGGTTGTGCCGCAAAATTCTATAGCAAAACCGGTGCCTCCAGCTGTGCCGATTTGACCTATGATATAAAGTGCAATATCTTTAGCACTAACATGTCTATCTAAGTTGCCATTTACCTCGATTTTCAAGTTCTTTAGCTTGTTTTGCCATAAACATCCAGTAGCAAGCACGTGCTCTACTTCTGAAGTGCCAATACCAAATGCAAGTGCCCCAAGAGCGCCATGGGTCGAGGTATGCGAGTCACCACAAACAATACTCATGCCTGGCAGGGTGGCCCCCTGTTCTGGCCCAATAACATGGACGATGCCTTGACGAATATCGTTCATTTGAATTTCATTGATCTCAAATTCTTCACAATTCTTGTTTAGTGTTTCGACTTGCAATCTAGAGACAGGGTCAACAATGCCTTTGATACCATTTGACCTATCAGTAGTTGGCACGTTGTGGTCTGGTACCGCTAGATTAGCGTCGTTACGCCATAGCTTTCTTCCTGATAGTGCAAGACCTTCAAACGCTTGTGGCGATGTAACCTCATGTATGAGTTGCCGGTCAATATAGATAAGTGTCGCGCCACCTTCCTCATGAACAATGTGTGCACTCATTAACTTATCGTATAGAGTTTGAGCCATTATTTATTTGCAATACTTGTTAAAATAAAGCATTTTACATTTTTACTTAACCCCTCTAAGGAAATATAAAACTGGTATTTAACATTCTTGATGAAATTTATTGGTTTTATAAGAAATTAAAATATAACAATTTCAAATATGTGCGGTATATGTGGCCAGTTACGCTTTGACGGGAAAAATGTCTCCTCAAAATCACTAAAAACTATGATGACTCGACTTGCTAGAAGGGGTCCTGACTCAAGTGGTCAATGGGTAGACGGCAAGATAGGGTTTGGCCATCAACGCCTGAGTATTATTGATTTGTCCAGTCATGGCGCTCAACCGATGTTGGATGATGTTCTAAATTTGGTGCTAGTTTTTAACGGAACGATTTATAACTACAAAAGACTACGCCTCCAGCTAGCCAAAAAAGGTTACTCATTTTTCTCACATTCTGACACAGAAGTTATTTTGAAAGCGTATCACTATTGGGGTGAAGATTGCGTTGAACATTTAGATGGCATGTTTGCTTTTTGTGTTTATGATATAACCAAACAAAATTTGTTTATTGCACGTGACAGAATGGGTATTAAGCCGCTCTATTATAGTTTATCGAGTAGAGCTTTCACTTTTGCTTCTAATACTCAGTCATTATTGACCCAAAATATTGACGAGACCATCAATCCTATAGCTCTTCAGCAGCAATTATCTTTACACGGCGTTGTTCCTGCACCTAATACTATTGTTAAGGGTATTCGAAAAGTTAGGCCAGCAACAACCATCTCTATAGACTCTAAAGGAGGCTGGAGAGAGAATACTTATTGGAGGCCTTTAGCTGAGAGGTCAAATAGTGAAATATCGGATGAAGACTATATTGAAAGAACCCATGAATTATTAACTCTTGCAGTTGCAAAAAGAATCTCAGCTACAGACGTTCCTATAGGTGTTTTGCTCTCAGGCGGTCTTGACTCCTCTTTGATCGTTGCCTTACTCAATGAAATAGGCCATAAAAACATCAGAACCTTTTCCATAGGATTCGAAGATATTGAAGATGAAGCTGGGAGTGAGTTTGAATTTTCCGACCAAGTTGTTGAAAAATTTAATACAAATCACAATAAAT